>NZ_NGVM01000002.1:0-129306 GCF_002238115.1 Streptococcus sp. KR
TAAGCGACTAAAGTCGCAACAACTGTGTCAATTGCACCAATTTAGTAAGAAAGTATAAAAAAGAACACCCCGAAAGGTGCTCTCTGTAAGTATCGTAATTCTTTCGAATTAACGTTTACTAAATTGTGATGCTTTACGAGCTTTCTTAAGACCTGGTTTGACAAGAATGATTTTCAATTGAACTAAAAACAATGCAATACCTTGTGTTTTCAGAACTATATATACCTATTGATTTCATAAAATAGGAATCAATATATTTTAAACGGGGTAATAGTTTAGTTTTGTAAAAATTAACTTCTACACCTAAAAAGCTGATTTTTACTGACTTTATAACTATTTATTAAAAAAAGGTAGAGATTCGTACAGTATTTAGATTTTCCAAAAATTCTTTATAAACTTAAAACCTAGTTTGATAAGATTTTGATGTAGTTAATTTCAAAAGTTTATCAAAATCTTTAATCCAACTTGAATTTTATTATTAATTTTGTTATAATTAAATTAACTCATCGACCAAGCAGTTGAAGGAGATCGCGAAAACGTCCTTAATCAGAAGGGCGTTTTCTGTTTTTTTAGCTCTTCTTATATTTCTCATACTCTTTTATTTTCTTTTCAAGAGCATTATCGTAGTCTAGGTAGTATGCTGTAATAAGAAGGTAATAACTTTCCCTCTCTTCTAATACTATAAAATACCTATCCTCTTTATTTAAAAAACAAATTCTTTTTTTTGATTTGTACGGACGTTCATATACCAAGAAACAAGATTGCTGACAAGCTGCTAAATGATTGGTCTCTATAGCTGGCTTTAACCAGCACAGTCGTTCACTCCTCCTAAAATCAGGCTCCCTTTCATTAGAGCCTTTCTCAAATATTTTACAAGTTAAATGGTAAAAACTGTCTTCTTTATTATTAAATCTTGGCATAGTCTTAAATTCTATAAGCTTATTATTATAAGTAAGTTTAAAATTATATAAGTCCTTCAAAAAAATATCTTTGTATAGATAATCTTCATATGAATAAAAATCTCCACCAAAATCTGATAATTTTATAATATTTGGTAAAGCTTTACAGTATACATCCTCCACACTATTCACCTCTCAAATGCATCTTGAAAATATTAAATTTATGTTCATTATACGTAGTACTACTCACTAGTTCATGATTAGCTCTTGTAGAAACTAATTCACAAATAGCCATTCTTTCTTTACTTCCTGCGAGATCTCTATTTTTGTATGCTACTGTTCCTATTAATAAATCAGCCAACTGCATAATTGAATTTTCATGTGACCTAATCTGTTGAATACCCTTAATACATTTTGTTGTTTTACTCGAATTAGCTAAAATTCTTTTTAATTTATTCACTTTCCAAATACTGTTGGTATCTTTTATATCAATAAAAACATTTACATCATCTTCAAACAAAAATTTCCTCACCAAGTAGAAATATTGTTTATAATAAAACTCATCATGGGTTTGATTATAGTTTTTATGATTCAATTCATTTTTATCAACAATTACAACTCTAAAATTCAAGTATTCATTATCAAAAAAGTAATTAATCAATCTTTCATAGAAATCATATTTTGAGCGTGAAACTTTCCTCCATTTAATTTCAGCATGAGGAGATATTCCAAATTCTCTCTTTATTTCTCTAATCTCTTTGTAAATGCTTTGTCTAGCATAATCCGGACAGGAAATTCCTCCAATTAACATCACTTGTTCTCTATCATTTTCCAAATGACAAGACTCATCACAATATAGATTTAACATTCGTCACCCAACCTTAAATATACTTTATTGGTAATTAGTATATCATATAATCCCCTATCTCAAAAGTCATAAATCAGATTTTAAAAATGATTTTGAATTAAAAATTCAAAGCGGTCTTCATATATTTTTAAAAAACAAGGTAATAAACCGCATTTTGGACACAATTTTGTTAGACTACAACTGGCATCATAAAGCATTTGAATGCTAATACGATTGAATTTTATTTAATGCAGTTCAGGTTATTTTTTAATCATTTGAGAATTTTTAAAGCCTCTTTATATTTTTCTTTGTTACGATAAAACTATGAAAAATATTAAAGAAAACAATATCCGCAAGACATTATGGCATATTAATCGCCATTGCAAAAATATAGAAAATAATCATGAAAGTGAATACAGTAAAACTGAGTTATTTCACTTAAAATCTAGCATTGAAACACTAAGTCGAATTTTGAACAATGAAAAGCCCTATCCAAATTTGGATAGGGAGGAAGTGTTTTGAAGATCAAAACCTAAAAACTATAACTTTAGCTTTCTCAAAGACAACTGTCCGAAAAACAAGTATTTTTCAGAAAGATCGTTTTTATCAAATTTCTTATATACCTACGATATTAGTACAACATACTTTGCAATGATGCTTAATAATACATTCAGGAATAGTAGACATTTTAAAATACATTTATTTATGTCTGTGACTTCGTTTATTTTGACTACCTCCATTATATGTCTTATAGAATTTTCTTTTACTAATTAAAGTATTATTAATTGGATATGGTTTATTCAGCAAATATCTTACTATTCTATCTAATAAATTTCTTGCATTTGCAATAAATACTATATAAAAAAATATGAGAGAATAAGTTCTTATGATGGAACCGATAACTGTTTCATAAATATAATATGAGACTGATGTTTCATCAGTATTATTTAAAATTGTTTTAATAAATTCTTTGAACAATGGACTAGAAATGATTGATTCAGAAAACTGCAATGCTAAATATAAAAATGGTGAAAAAAATATTAACCAGTATTTTTTTCGTTGAAGTCTCCTCTTAAACTTTTCATCGTCAAGATACGTTTCAGATCTTTTAGGTAACAAGTATTTAATATTAGCGTCAAACAGATGAGAAATACAAATTGCTAAAACCATTGCTATAAAAGTCCATGTAAATATTCCATTCTGTATTCCAATTAGAGAAGACAGAACAAAGGGCGAAATTAAAAAAACAATAATAAGAAAAGGAGAGATATGTGCCGAAATATAGAGAATTCTCACTATAATTAGACAAAATAGAAAGAACAGAAGCAATAAAAAAAGTGGTCTTGAAAAGTGAAAGACTGATAAATTTAAGGTAACGACAACATAGCTCTCTATACAACATATCATAATCACCAAATAGTGAAATCCGTAAAATAAAAATTGTTTAAGTCTCTCTGAATTTAATTGTGACTGTTCAAAATATATTTGTTCAATAAAACTTCCTAATCTTTGATTAAAATCTTTCTTGTTCTCAATCGTAAAAATAATACTTACTACAGAATGTGCTAGCAGTAGTATTGCAAAAAAAACTTTAGATACATGACTATTTTCTTCTAGATATATCTCCCAGCTTAGGTAGATTAAAACCGGAAACTCTGTAAGTACCGTAAAAATGTAATTCCATTTCATTGGTCTGTCTATAAAAAAGTCAATCAGGAAATTCAACACTGATCTTACAAGCTTCTTTTTAGGTTTTAGCACTTTTTCTTTCATTGTAATCTAGCTCCCAACTATGTTTTACCTATTACTATAACTATTTAGCTACTAATATTATAGTGTATAGTCTAGATAATTTCCACTAAACAAATACTTTTATTAATATTCTGAAACCATTCTTCGTTCAAATTGAAATATTTACATTTTTAAAAGAGATCAAGTTTAGACTTGACCTCTTTTCTTTTTATTTATACTTCATCTTCACTTCTTGCATCCAACTTGGAAGAACTTTATTCAATTCCATGTTGAGTTTAAGTTTGTTTCCTGCAAATTGATTTGTTGCTTTAGACGCATCGAGTGTTTTTACGAGATCTTCACGGAATGGAATTTCATCTGGTTTTTTCAAGTCATAAGCCTTTAAAGATTTGGTGAGTAGCTGACTGTCTAGTCCCCACTCAGATGCAAATTCTTCGACAAGATTCTTTTGTCTGTTTTCCTGCCATGCATTGAAAGCTGTGTCGAAGTCTGTATCTGCAGATAAATGTCCTGGAACCAATTCCTCATTAATAAAGGTTTTAAGAGACTCGGCAAGTTCGTTCTCTCCTAAATTACTGAGTTCTTGTATTTGCTCCAATATCAAGATTAGGTTATTATCATTGATAACTAGCACTCCATCCTTACTTGATGTCTGTTTATCAATTAGTGTAAATATGCTTTGGGCATCAATAACCTGGGTCCCTTGAATTTTTGTCTTCCCAACTATATTATCAATTATTATACCAGGCGGTTTCGGTTCTTTAGGAAATAGATTTTTATAAGCACCTACATACTGTAACCATGTATGCTCTGTCATCCCAAACGCTTCATCGTCCCAAGAAAACTCATAATATTGTTTTACTTTACCTAACTGGGTTGCTGCATCGATGAATGCTTTTTTAAAGAGTGCCTTTTTCTTCTCATCATCTCTAATAGAAACCCAATTTGTAGGATCTTCTAATTCATCTTTTAAATAAGAGAATTTATCAGCCAATTCAATTACTGCATCAGAATATTTCTTAACCAAAACTCTACTATTTTTCCCACCACTTCCATACAAGCGAAGAGCATTATTTACAAGAGATTCTGTGATTCTAGGAAATTGGAAATTGATAATCGTTCCAAACTCTTTAGTGGAACCAAATACACGATTTGTACGAGAGTATGCTTGAATCAAACCTTGAAGTTCTAACGCTCTATCAACATAAAGAGTATTTAAGCGTTTGGCATCGTATCCAGTTAGTAGTTGGTCTGCGACAATTAAGATATCGATATTTTTAGGATTTCTACCACTCCCTCCTCTTTTCGCACGAGCAGTAATATCTTCAAAATAGGCATTCTCACCACGAACTCTATCACCAACTAGGAGCTTAATCCCAGTAATTCCTGCATAATCTTCAAACATTTCCTCGACAACTTCATTAGCGATATTATCAGGGTCATTTTCGTTCCCAAAACTAAATGTCATTACTACATTAGGTTTCGTATCACCTTCCTGTAATCTTTCTGCTATTTGCTTTTTAAATTCGTGGTAATAATGAATTACACGTTCTTTATAAGCTACCGTTAAAATCGCATTGAATTCTCCCTGTTGAGATTGCGATTCCCAGCTGGCAAGGATTTCTTCTACCACTTTTGGAACATGATACTTATCCTGGTAAAATAATAGACCTTCTTTAATCGCGTTCTTTTCTATTTCCAGTTCAGTCCATTGATGAACTTGTCGTTCAATCTCTCTTTGTCCTTTACTTGGATATTCTTCAACTAAAATTTCAATCAGTTGCTCACGGAGATCTTCATAGCTTCTAAACTCACCTGTATTGATGTAGTCAACATGGAAACCTAAGACATTTCCATCTGCAATAGCTTCATCAATTGTATATTGGTGTAAGAGTGGGCCGAACAGTTTTTCGGTGGTATTAATGACTTCACTACGTTCATTTATTTTACCCTTCACCTTATTTTCATCAAACAAAGGAGTTCCTGTAAAACCAAAGAACAAACTATTTTTGAAGAAATAATCTTTAATGGTCCCCATCATATCTCCCATGGTAGTTCGATGGGCTTCATCAATGATAAAGACAATTTTTTTATCTGAAAGTTGATGATCCTGTGCTTCAAGCAACTCATTTACCAAAATGTTCAGTTTGAAGGTAGTCGTTACTACAATCCCACTCTTAGGAGAAGTGAGTTGTTTTCTCAATTGGTAGGTACTCTTTGTCCCATCAACATCTACGGATTCATAAACGGAATAGGCTTTAAAGGCTTTTGAAGTCTGTTCGTCTAGATCTCGTCTATCCAGCAAGAATACCACTTTATCAAACTCTGTACGGGTTGCTAGAAACTGAGCCGTTTTAAAGCTAGTAATGGTCTTTCCTGAACCTGTTGTATGCCAGACAAAACCACCGTGCGGAATCTTATCTGGATTATCCCAACCAAATGCTGCTTTCTCAACCGCCTGAAGAGCATAGACCTGATAGGGACGCATCAACATATGGCGACGATTTTCTTCATTGTCAGGATCTTCATCGATAATGAGATAGTCTCCCACCATCTGATGGGCCATTGGAACCATCAAGAAATGTTCGATAACTTCTCTATAATCCGTTAATACACGTTGTCCCAAGTGCTTCCCATTTTCTTGACCTTTTTGGGTTACCGACCAATGAAAAACGAAAGCAGGATTGAAATCATTGACGGATTTAGGAGTCGCAAAATAGCGAGTTTCAACATCCGTTGTCACGACCATCATCTGTGAGAAGGCCATGAAGTTGTTGGTGTATTCTCCATCTGCATAGTAACGTTTGAACTGACCAAAAGCTTCATCTAAGCTTTTGTCACTTCGTTTTTGTTCGATATTAATCAGTGGTAAGCCGTTAATGAGAAGCACAAGGTCAAAACGATTGCCGTTAGGGGTTGATACTTCACGAGCAACTTGATAACTCGAGTCACCACCACTCACTTGTGCTTTTTTCAAAATGGTTAGAGTGATTTGTTTTCTTGTGACTTCTGGATGTTCATCACGATAAATCCCATCAATCTTTCCGGTTGAGCCTTCGATGGATAAGATTTTTGCAGCTTCATAACTGTTTGAAATCTGATTGACTTTTGATAAGACTTGTTCAAATTCGCTATCTGTCAGTTCGACACCTTCTAGGACATCGGCATTAATACGATTAAGTTCACTTCTCCAGTTATCAATCAAATCCTGAACAGCCACTTTATGAAGATTACCATTCAGTTTATCTGGAGCTTGCCATCTGAACTTGGTTAATTCTTTTACAAATTCATCCTGAAAATATCTCTCAGATGCGTCTTTATTCATACGACCCATAGGGTTTCCTTTCTAGAATGACTCTTCATCTCTTTAGACAAAGAGTTCATTCAAATAGGCTTTTTTCAAATCTTTTAGTTTATCGAGTTTTTGTTGTTGGAGAGTGATAGATTTGTCAAGTTTTTGGAAAAAATTACCAATTGCTTGTTGTTCAGTAATAGAAGGAAATAAAATAGAAACTTCCCCAATTTCATTTTTATTAATTTTCTTTGGAAAAGCAATATGAAGTGTTCTACTCCATAGTTCTTTTTGAAAATTGATGGATGAAATAGAAGTATTTAAAAAGTTACTATCAAGCTGAGTAGATCGAATTAAGGCCAAACTTACATAAAACGCTAATTTACTATCAGTATTCACAACATTAGACGTTCCAATGTCTCCAATTCTTGTCATCAAAACATCTCCATTTTGAGGAGAAATTTTAAAATCTTTTTCAAAATCAGCCTCAGAAATATACTTGTTTGATTTTAGAGTTTTTATATTTTCAACACTTAAAAACATTATGCCATCTGTTGTATATCTAGGAGTTTGATGTGTTCCATCATAAATTTCTGATACTTCTCCCAACTTCTTCTCTTCCCACTCCCCTTCAAAACCAGGGAAGCGACATTTAGGTACTCGTTCTCCCTCTGCTGGGAAGAGTTCCTTCATCATTGCTTCTAGTTCTTTCTCAAGTTTAGAGATTTCATCATCCAGACTATCTAAAGTCTCAGAATAACGATTATTTAATTCCTCCAACACTGCAATCTCGGCTTTTAGAGGGGATTTGACTAATTCTTCAATTTTGTCAAGAACTGAACCAAACCACTTTTTGTAAAGGACCTGATCTACTTCTGCATCTGTCAATTGTACGATACGTTCTGCAACTAACTCTTTCATTTCAAGTTCTTTTGTTTTAATGGCCTTATTGACAGTTGATTTTTCTTTGGTTAAGTCATCCACTTTCTTGAGAAGTTCATAGTCGACAGAACCTTTTTCAGCTTCCTTCAAGCTAGCTTTCACTAGTTTACTTTCAAAACTATCTTGGGCTTCTCCCTCATCGTTCTTTTTGAGAGTGTCGAAGAGAGCATTATACTCATCACTGTCTTCAACCTTGGCATTTTCTACTAGCTCACTCAACTCGCTATCAATTTCAGAAACACGGGATTTGAGACCTTCGATATCAGCTAGCTCATCCCCATAAAACTCACTAGCGATTAGTTCATTCGGAATGATAACGCCGTTCCATCCGTCTTGAACTTTTTCCTTATTCTTACCTTTGGTAACCATGTTAGGTTCACGAGTTCGACCAGCCTTATAAAAACCTAGTTGCTCAATCAACTCTACATCGTGAGACAGGTAATTAGTCCAAATCTCTGCTATAATTTGGTAGCCATCATAGATACTCAATTGTTTAAATTCTGATAATCGATCTTTGATAGCTGCCAACATCTCTTCTCTTAGTTGTCGAGGACTGATATCAGAGTTCAATTGGTGCAATTTTGCCCAGTATTCTTCTAAGTATTCTTGGATAGAAGCTATTACTTGCACCGTTTCTTCTGTCACTACTGGACTAGATAGTACTGCTTCTGAAAATTCTTCAATAGATTGATTCAATTCAAAGTAACCAGGGCGCTTCTCAGTTAGTGCCTGACCCAGTAGTTCTGGATCCACCTGATGAAGGGCTACTAAACTCTTGATATTGTTTTCTGGAATGCCACCGTATAGATGGGCCTCCACATCATGAGGAATTTCTTCATCAATAGCTGTCACGTAACGAGGGATGTTCATGTTGAACTCGTTTTGAATCAACTCTTGACGACTTGCTAAATGGCTATAGCCTTTTTCTTCGACACGATTCTTGTAAACATCTACAATTTTCGCAATATCTTTCTCTTGGAGGACATTTTGTTTCCCAACTTTGATAAAGTTACGGGATGCATCAATGAAAAGAACTGGTTCGTTTAATTCACGATTTTTCTTCAAAATAATAATACAAACCGGAATACCTGTATTTGTAAAGAGATTACTTGGTAAACCAATAACTGCGTCAATCTGATTTTTCTCTAATAGACGTTTTCGAATTTCACCTTCTGCAGAACCACGGAAAAGGACACCGTGTGGTAAAACAATGGCCATCGTTCCAGTCGTAGATAAGTGATATAGTCCATGAAGAAGGAAGGCGAAATCTCCTTTTGAATCTGGAGGAAGGACACCTGCAATTTCAAAACGCGGGTCACTTGGTTTAAGACCGGCACGATTCCAATTTTTAATCGAATAAGGAGGGTTCATAACGACTGCATCAAACTGGACTCCTTCATTTGGACGTTCCGGATCTTCCGGCCAGTCTTGCCCAAGAGTATCCCCATTTTTGATGCTCATTTTCTCTGGACGAACTCCATGAAGTAAGAGATTCATTCGAGTCAAGTTATAGGTTGCTGTGTTCTTTTCTTGTCCGTAGTAATTGAGACTTTTCTGTAGTTCTTCTGATAAATGTTTTTTAACAGTTAACAAGAGAGAACCTGAGCCGACTGTTGGGTCGTAGATAGAAGTAATCTTTTGATTTGTCGCTACAATCTGCGCCATAACTTCACTGACTTGATGTGGTGTGTAGAATTCTCCAGCCTTCTTACCTGATTCCATGGCAAATTGACCGATCAAGTACTCATAGGCATCTCCAAGTACATCTCCATTTTGAAGAGTCACCATATCCAAATCTTCAAACAATCGGATTAAGGCTTGAATATTTTTATTTCGCTCATTTAAATTGCTTCCTAGAGCTGTATCAGTTAAATCAAGAGTTGAGCTCGAGAAGAGACCTTTGAAATCATCTGAATCATTTGTAAAAGCAATGCTACGTTCGAATTGGTTGAGACTGTCAGTGACTTTTTGAACTTCAAAATTCCCGGCATTCATATCTTGGACCCATGCTTGATATAGATGTTCAGGGCGCACAAAATATCCCAAGATATCCTGAATCATTTTTTCTAGTTCAGTACCATATTCCTGATGAGCGTTTTTATATTCTTCAAACCAATCTTCTTCCTTAGACAGACCTGCGGTTGTCGCAAATGTTTTCAGAGTCTGGTCACTCAAAAATTTATAAAACATAAGGCCCAACATGTAGTCTTTATACCGACTAGCATCCATGGACCCACGTAATTCATTTGCACCATTCCATAAACGAGCTTTAATTTCTTCTGATGTAATCATCTAACTCCCCTTTTTAACGTCTTTTAAAGAATCATTTTGCTAAAATGTTCATTATTTGAAATCGCAACCATTGGCCTTATATTAGGCCAAACTCCAAATATATTATCTATAAAATTATATCATAAAATTAGAGCTTTTGTACGTTGTGGTTACAAAGAGAAGAGTTTAAATATCTAAAAAATCTTATTGGATAGTTGTTTAGCATTTTTATTTCGAACCAAAAATAATGGTCTCTCCCGTCTTTCGTTTTATCTTTATTTAATACAAAAAATTTTTTTGGTTGATTGCCATAGTTCTTAAGATTTCATCAATTAAAAAAGTTAAAGGAATATTCATCGAAGAATATTTTTGAAAGTACTCTACAAATCTAAAATAATCTTCTGAGAAATAGTCCATCTGCAATTTATTTTCATAATACTCTTTTCTATATGTATTCATTTTGTTTGATTGACCTGTTTTTGTCCTTTCATTGCATTAATAGTAATTGTAATTCTGCTTTCTTTCTCGCTTCTTGATCTGTTATTTTTGTACTATCCCACGCATATGCTAGTGTTTTCCCTTTATTATAAATTAACCAAATTCTTAAATTATCTATACTTTCTCTAAGTTCTTTCCAATTATTCTAGTTTACTAATTCTGGCAGTTCCTGACTTGAAACAAATCCCTGTTCAAAAATACGATTTTGGGTCTGAACCTTTAGAGAAGCACTATATTGATTGAACTCATCAATCAATTGTTGTTTTATTTCATGAAACAAACTACGTATTGAAGAATTTTTCATCTCCAGATAGTCATTAACAGCATGTTTAATTTTAACTTCCCCATTTGGAAAATACACTCGTAACAAATCTATCAAACGAAAGTACAGAGCTCGTTTTGAAACCTCTAAACTTTCTTGTACTCCCTGAAAACTATCACAACTGTAGTAGATTTTAGATAATAAGACAATATCCGGCATTAACACTACAGCAGAAAAAATATTTGCCTCACGTTCTAGTAAACTTTCTTGATTGTCGATAGATTCTGTAAAGCATGTACCGCTATGAATAATAAGAAAATGCCCTAATTCATGACATAAGGTAAAATTCTGCTTTACTTTTGGATTATCTTTTTCATAAGAAAAACTAATCCCATACTCATCAATTATAGTTAAACCTTCAATCTTATGATTTGAAAAATGATGAGAAATGATTTTAATTTTGTTCTCACGTATATTATGGTCAAAATAATAGTCGAAGTGGTAGTTCAGTGTTGAAACTTTTTCCACTTTCATGAATGAATATAGGGCCTGTTTTGTGATTTTACTTACTCTTGAATACAATTCATCCAACGAACAGTACCTCCTTTAAGTCATGATTTGCAAAACTAAACCAAAAAGGTTGAGTTTATTATATAAAAAAAGTGGACGATTGTCCACTTAATATTATTAAGATTAAAAAATAAATAAAATCACGATCTACATAAAACGTACCTTGTAAAAACCTACTCCTGTTTTAATGTACTGTTTTTAGTTTAATTTTTATATAAATCATAGTTCAACTTTTACCAAAGCAAAAGGGCTCCTCTCTGTATTTTTTAACACTTATAACATTAAATATACGGATTGTTTTCATGTCTGAATAGAAAGTAGACTATTACCAATATTTTATAAACTACCACACATATTGAGAGGTTTACGAAATCAAACATGTAGTCTAACAAATCACAAATTAATTCAATAAAAAATCTTACTATTCGGTTTCGCTCTTATTTACCCTTTCAATTCGAAAGATTGTAGACAAAATTATAACTATCATGTTAATCCTGATTGGAATAAGTATAACAAAAAGAAGAATTGATTCTTTTAAAGCTAGCGGCACAGATAAAGAAAGAAAATCAGTTAGCATCCAAAGATTGAAGTTAGTATTTTTTGAAGTTCCTACAAGGATACAAAATAAAATAAAATTAATAATAAAAGTTATAGCTGAAGAGAAATAGATAAGATTATTATCAGAGGTTCTACGTTTAATTTCTAGTTTCACTTCCTCAGAATCTAAATTTTCTGAATGACTCGCTTCAGTTTGTGATCCCAATTCAGCTTGTCCTGAATCAACCTCATTTTCTGGTTTAGTAACATTCAATTTAGTTTGCTTATCTATCTGAGTTAGATATATAAGCATAAACAAATACACTACACAAAGTGTTAAAATGTAAAATAAAGTAATTAATGTCCAATGTATTTGATAATCTTGCAACAACATGAAATAGCACATCAAAAAAATAATTATTATTAAAAATAAAGGTAGTGACATTCCCAAGAGCCATTCTTTGATACCCTGCCACTTAATATTTTTTATTAATGGCAAATCTTTAAAGTATTCATTATTAATATCAAAAGTATCTCCAATAGAACGTTCAAAATCTTCTTCAAATTTTGATTTACTATCCTTAAGTTTAGGGAAAACTAAATTATTTCTAAATTCAAATTCCTTTTTTGCATCTGTGGTTGTGTATACACTATCATTAATTTGAAAATCCCATATTTTTTCCACTCTTTTTAAAACATATATCTTTTGGGTTTCAATATACAAGTTATCTATTGTTGCTAATTTATAAGAAATATAACTTAACAATGCTATAATCCCTATAAAAAATAAAAGATACAAAACAACTAGCACAAAATTACTATTTTTATTAAATGTGTCAGCAATATCATTAAACACTTTTGATATATCCGTAATATTATTTAATTGAGGAAAGAAACCTTTTATAAATTTATCAAAACCAAAATATCCAAAGACGGATATTATAATACTATAAAAACCCACCTTTTTAGGCTCATCAATATGTAGGAAGTCTAGATAGTCCTTAAGTTGTTCTTTTGAAACACCTTGTTCTTCAAATTTCTCCTTTAATTTGAACACTACTTTATCTACCTCAAACATAGAAGCTGTCTTTTTATTTATAACTATCCCATTCCGTTTTTTCTTATACCAATCACTATACTCTCTATCGATTATTTCAAAAACTATAGAACCTGAATACTTCTTTTTTGCTTTTTCATTATATTTTAAATACGCAAAAAGTAAAATCAATGTAAGTAAAACTGAAATTATTTGAAACATATATACTATATCCTTTATTATTTCCTATCTTCTTGGATATTCCCAAAAGCCTTCTTCCTCTCCTCCATAAACTCAATCAACTCTTTTTTGAAAATTTTCTTTTCTTCTTCAGTCAGTCCCCTTGAGTTCATACGGAAAAGTAATTCAATATTATCTAATTCATCTGATTTTTCTTCTGAATTTCCAACTAAATAATCAATTGATACATTTAGAACTTGTGCTATCTTAACGAGATTTTCTTGAGTTGGTTTTTTCTTGCCTCTCTCCCAGTCTGCATAGGAAGATTGTCCTATCCCTAATCGTTTTGCGAGTTCAACTTGAGTTAGGTTAGCTTCTTTTCGTAATTCTTTTAAACGTCCTGCAAACGCCATAATTATTCCTCTTCAAATTTTTTAAAAAAATTTCAAAAACCTCTTGACTTTTATCGCCAATAGCGATAAAATATAAATATAGCTGGTAGCGATATTAAAAAACAAAATAATAATCCCTACCAATTGAGATCATTGACAATTAAATAAAAAGTGCGTCTGACAACCAGAGGACTGATTGCCAAAACTACACTAAACTTCGTACCTTTATTGTAAACGTTTTGGAAAGAAAAGTCAAGTCTCTTTATGGTTGAAGTGAAGATATAAAACATTTTGTAGGCTTCCACGCATTTCGGACTTTCGCACTTTTCCGTATAGTAAAGTGAACTGGCTTCGACAAAGGGCGTAAGAGAATCCATGAGATATGATAATGACTACCTTTTGAGATTTGCTGGGAAAGCGATGGTAATTGAAGGAAAACACCTTGCTAAACGTTGCCACCGTGAAGGAGGAATCCTTCAACCAAATAATTTTTCTCTACTGCTGTCTATCTAATTTACTAGATAGATTTACTCTAGCTACTAAGTCCATTTTCTTAGTGGCTTTTTACTTTTATAATAAAGGAGAACCTATGACTAACTTTTTTCGCACAACAATGTGAACGAATCTATAAAACTATATTTTCACCTATGATATCTTTTCCTCATCAGAACAACTCCAGGGGCAACTCTATCATCAAGTCCAAAAGGATTTAGATAAACTAGCCAATCAATCACTACTTACTGGCTTTGCTCATGGTGAAGTACAATTTTACACAAGAATATTTAAACGAAAACTTTTTACTCATTACTACTCAAGAGTGAAGCAACTAGCTTAACTCTTTTTATTTTACACTCAGAAAGGAAACACTTATGATTCAAGAAACACTTGTCATGCTACCAGAATTTATCGGAACTGCTGACTACGAAAAATTGGGCAATGCGCCTCGTTATGTCTTCGGAAAAGAAGGCAAATATCAACGCCACGTGCTAAACAATGAACAACACGGAGCCTTCCACGTAATCACACCTACTTTAGCTACCGTCTTTCCAGAAGATGCTTTGGTTGAAGTGGTTAATCCCATTTTCCTCGCAGACAACTTCCCTAAACGGAAATTCTGTTGCCTCAGCACTTAATGTATTTGCTGAAAAACTGGTTTTTAAAAAATAAGAAAGAATAGGAGAAAACATACATGGCTAAAATTGGATTAAACTATGGAATCTATAAAGCACTAACGCATAGTAAAACGATTACAACAAAGACTTATGTCAACACAAAAGATACTGTAAATCAGACTGTTGGAGATATTGCATTTCGTAGTCTAAAAAAATGATGGGGTGAATTTTGGGGTGGACTCTTGATTTTCAGACAAAAAAGACATCCAAGAGAAAATTCTTGAATGTCTGTAAACGTTGATATAATCGTATTGATTAACGTTTTGAGGCAACTGACTTCGTCATGTTGCAGTCACATTTATAAGCGACTAAAGTCGCAACAACTGTGTCAATTGCACCAATTTAGTAAGAAAGTACAAAAAGAACACCCCGAAAGGTGCTCTTTGTAAGTATAGTAATTCTCTCGAATTAACGTTTACTAAATTGTGATGCTTTACGAGCTTTCTTAAGACCTGGTTGGGGCACCACTTATTTCATCTAATTTCAAAGTGCTTTAAAATCAACGTTTTCATAGGTTTTCAAAAAATAAAATTTCAACTAATTTCAATCAGTTTCATTAAAATAAGGTAAACTTTCATAAAAAATAAGTAAAAATCGAACCAGAATATCAAAAGTTTCCCTTATATAAAATTTATACATATTAGAACAACACCATAGAAAAGAGAGCCTCCGCTCTCTTTCTTTTTATCTATTATATTTTCGTTTTCCTGCTAAAGCGAGGAGTCCAAGACTTGCTCCAAGCAATGCTAAAAGTCCTGAATCCTTTGTTCCTGTATTTGGAAGTTGTTTCTTAGGTTCTGCTTTTGCATTTGTAGCTTGTGCAGGAGCTTGATATGTTTTATCGTCTTTAGTTCCTACTGTCGCAACTACAACCTTATTTTGAGCCTTCGCATCTACAACATCAACTACTTTACCGTTGGCGTCAGTAACTTCTTTAGGTTGACCACCTGCTTTACGGATTGCGTCTGCTTTGTCTTTCAAAGCTTGCAAGCGTTGTTGCTCAGCGAGGTATGCGTCATGGTCAGCTTTGAGTTGCTTAAAGTTCTCATACCCACGAGCCTTAGCTTCTGCGATACCCTCAAGACGAGCCAATTCTTTCTTGGCTGTTTCCAACTCAGCATGGAGTACACCAAGTTTAGCATTAGCATCAGCAAGCTCTTTGTCTAAAGCTTTAAGGACTTCATCACGCTTAGTAAGAGCGAGTTCAAGGACTGTATAAGTGTCAGTAGCTTCTTTAGACGCTTCACGTTTACGAGCAAGGTCTGCACCAGCTAACTTACGAGCCAAGACTGCTACATCATGAGCCTTAGTAAGGACTTCCAACTCACCTTTAGCAGTAGCAAGTGATTGGTCTGCGTTTGAGTGTTCAGCTTTAGCAGTCGCAAGAGCTGACTTAGCTTCAGTAAGAGCCTTAGCTTTGTCAATAGCGTTTGATTTAGCTAGAGCAAGCGATTCCTTAGCAGTTTGCAAAGCTTTAGTGTCCTGTGCAAGTTTGTCTTTAGCATCAGCAAGAGCCTTTTCAAGCGCTGGAACATCAATCTCGTTACCTACCAAATCAGAAAGCTGTTTACGAGCATTAGCAAGAGCTGTTTCTGCACTAGTGTAAGCAGTTTGGGCGGATTGTACCGCTGATTTAGCTTCGTTAGAGGCTGTGAGGGCGTTGTCGTAGGCTTTTTGTGCAGACTCAACCGCTTTAGCGTCTACTTTCTTAGTAGTTGCAGAAGTTGATTGAGGGGCTGACAAAGTGATTGAAGTTTCATACCCAGTTGTAAGTTGACTAAGCATAGCACCTAGACCTACACCAAGGTTAGTCTTGTCAGCATCACGCAATCCAAGAAGAGAAAGAGCGCCACTGAAACGGTCTTCGCTACCTGTATTTTCTTCAACTGCCATGAGAGTTCTTACAATACCATCATATACAACTTGCTTAATCTGAGCCATAGTAGTTACGTCAGAACTTGAAAGATGTGGAGTCATTTTAGAACGGATTGCAACAGATGGAGAAGTTACACCTGATTCTTGTTTAGCAATTTCGTGTTTTTCTTTAAGACTCTTAAGGTGATTTTCTGAGTACCCCCCACCTTTAGCCGTTTTATATTCGTTAGCATTGTTGTTAAAGGCTTCAGCTAATTTAAGAGAACTATCACCTACTGTGACAGGCTTAGTTCCAAACTTAGAACGCAACTCATTAATAATTGACGCTGCATAAGTAGTCAATCGAATTTGTTGCTCTTTAGTTAAGTGTTGGAAATCAGCAATTTCTGTTGCGTCTGTGTCTTCTGAACCATAAGGAATGTCCTTACCTTTATAGTAACGTTTACCTGTAGAGTTGAAATCACTAAGTGAATCAGCTGATGCACCAGATTTAGGGTCAGAATAAGGAACTTCATATACTGCAGTATCTACCATATCTGCAGTACCTGTACCATTGGCAAGAGCCTTGATTGCATCGATATACCCTTGTGAGAGAGCTGGAGCGTAAGTTGCTTTAGGAACATCGTACATTGTTTCAGAAGATGTAGTTGTTTCAGTGACACCTTGTTTAGCTACTTCAAGAGCTGATTTAGCAGAAGTGACTGCCTTATCTTTGTTAGATTGGTCAGCTTTAGCGTTGGCAAGGGCTGTAGTAGCTTGAGATAGCTTGGCTTCAGCACTAGATACCCCAGTTTGAGCGTCTTTGATGGCTTGGGCTTTGTCGGATTGAGCCTTTTTAGCGTTATCAAGGTTAGTCTGAGCAGTCCCTACCGCTTTAATGTCTTCCTTGACTTGGTTAGTAAGCGTAGCTACCTCTTTTTCAAGTTGGGTGGTGTCAGTAGTAGATGAAAGAGAATCTACTTTCTTCTGAGCGTCAGCTACCTTATTAGCCGTAGCAGTGGCAGTTTTCTCAGCATTAGATACTACCTTAGTTTGGTCAGCAACCTTCTCAGCAGTCGCAGATACAGACTTATCAGCATCAGCTACAGTCTTTTCAGCTGTAGCAAGCTCGTTAGCCTTCTTGTCAGCGTCTGCTTTAGCTTCAGTTACCTTTTCGGGTGTAACCGCTTTAGCTTCTTCTACCTTTTTAGTAGTGTCAGCGATAGTCTTTTCAGCATTAGCAATGTTTGCTTCAGTAGTTGAAACAACTTCTTTTTGCTTAGCTACATCCTGACTAGCCTTATCAGATTCAGCTTTAGCCTTATCTACGTCTTGTTGGGTAGGAACCTTAGGTTTAATCTCGTCCTTGGCAACTACCCTAGTTGCTGGCTCGTTAACGGCTACTTCAGTTTCATTAGCTGATACCGTAGTAGATACCCCTAGAGCCGAGATTGCAAGCGTTGAAATAACTGCGCCAGTACGCAATTTCTTGCCGTAATCTTTTTGTAATTCCATCGTATAAATCTCCTTTTGATAGTTCTATAGTCCTATTTTATCACATGTTGTAGTGTTTTAAAACTATTTTATATAGTATTTCTCTTTTATAGTAGTTTTTTAAGACTATAAAATTGAGTATGATAGGATTTAAGGGGTACTGATATGACAAAAACAAATCTACAATCTTATCTAGGTAAGAGAATCCGATTACTGAGACTTCAAAAAAATTTGACTCAACAGCAACTAGAGGAGCTGGCGGACCTACCATTAAAATACACGTACAAACTAGAAAATCTTGAGCCTAATATAAAAATAAAAACATTACAAAAAATTATGGATGCACTTGATACAGATATAGAGACTTTTTTCGATATATCCGTAACCGAAAGCAATCCCTTAATAAATCAGCTAATATATAAAATTAAGGAACTAACACCTAGTAAACAAGAACGAGTTCTCAAGCTAATGATACAGCTTATTGACGAAATAGAAACATAAACCAAGTCACAAAAAATGACTTGGTTTTATTTTATTCTCCTGTAAATAAAAACCGAATATTCTTTGCTATGGTTAAAATTTCTAAGACCCTAGCATAAATTCTTTTACCCTACCGAAAATGAATAATCAAAACAACCTAAAAAATAGGTATCCCAGCGAAGAGGTCTAACTACCTGAGCAAAATAAGAAGAGTCTGACGAAAATTTAGAACAACACCATACTATAATATATATACACTGGCGTAAATTTTTGACTACCTGTACTATAATATTTATACAATGGCGTATTTTTGAGATAATTCAATTTTTAATATTAAAATGACGTAGCTGAAGGAATCCCCTACCGATATAGTAAGTGAATACTCAAAGAAAAGGGGTGATGAAAAATGTACTATTTGAGTTAAATTGATAACATTTAATAACTTGTTATCATCAAAGATTAAAATTACTTGTCAGCATTTAAAAAAAGTCTGACCATGCAAAGAGAAGGAGGCATTCATATGTCAAAAGCAAAAGAATTAATCGTAGGCAACTACGAAAGCGCAAGAGCATTTTTAGATGCTTTATCAACTTCTGTTGATATCCCAGCAGAGATGAAAGTAATTGATACAAATAGCGGAATCATCAATGACGGTCAAGAAAATCAACGTCCGTGGGCATCGCTTACATGCGTAGATGTCGAACTCTATGAACAGTTTGCTAGCATTAGTCAAGAAGCTTACTGCCCATCGTTCAAAATCAAGTTAAAGAATTATCAAAATGAAAACTTAGATAGTTTGATTGATACCAGCATAGTACTTAACAAGTATGACTTGTCATTTGTTCTTGACAAGTTGAAACAGCCAGTCGGCATCGCTCTTGTAGCTGAGCTTGCTGATATTGCACTCAAATAGAAAAGAGATGGCTTATGAAAAATTTCTTAAGAGAAATCATGGAATTAGAGTGGTACTATCAGATTTTCATAGCGTCAATTACCTTTGTTTTAATAGCACTACTTCTTAAGTTTCTGCTATGGATAGTTCCATTTATATTAGGTTCTTTGTTGTTCCTGTGGCTTGTGACAGATGGAGAAATTTTCTCTCTAGCTTGGCATCAATACAAACAAAGAAGTCAAACTGCTATTAATCCTTTATTTGATAGCTTCTATAACTGGTTAACAGAAGTCGGTGTAACAGAACTACCAATCTCTTCACTAAGTTACACACAAGGTGTCGAAGTTACGGAACAAGGTATTTACTTTGTTCATATTGACAAAGAAATCTCTGATGAAGCCCTTGGAAACTTTGAAACAAAAGTAAGACAAGTTGTAAAAACTATGTCAAACGATTCTATAGATTGCGTTGTAAGTCGCTCTAAGCGTGAGCCCTTTCTTGCAGTCAAGGTTCGTTTAGTGTCAACTAATGACATGATGCTAATGCAAAAAAATCAAAGAGAAGAGGACTTCTAGCATGATTAAAAACGTTTTCGAGGTCAACAGTAGGGGGCACCCTTCCCCTTTCAACATTGACATAAACCGATGTTTCGCTTTAATAATCGCAGGCCCATCAGGGGTAGGCAAGTCAACGTTTTTGCGTAGGCTGGTAGGATTGATTTCCTTTTATGACGAAACTGCTGAAGCATATTTCATGGATTTTAAAGCTGATGAAGATATGTTTTCAATGACCGGCAATCATGTTGCTAGAGGTTTTGACTGTTTAGAACTATTCGAAACAGTCTACCAACGCTTTTATGCAAGACTAAATAAACAAGAAAATATTGCTCATAATCTCTACCTAATTTTCGATGAATGGCAGGCTTTCCTTGCATATCTCGAACAAACTGATAAGAAGAAACACAAAGATGTTTTATCGAAAATATTGATGATGAATAGCATGGGTAGAAGTCTAGGTTTACGAATCATTTTATCTAGTCAACGTTTCTTGATGTCTGACCTTCCGGGGCGCTACAATTTTAATTGTGTCATATCCTTATCAACTAGCTTTCTGTTAGCAACAAACAACAGGCAACTCCTTTTTCCTGATATGGAAAAAGATGAAGTTGTAGTAAAACCCCGAGGATATGGTTATTTTCAACTTGAGGGAGAATCTGTCAAGATGTTTCGCACTATTCAAGTAAGAGACGAAGAACGGTTAAACCAGCGGATACAAGAGCTATTTTCAAGATATAGCTAGCGCTTTTTCTGCTACACTTGTTTGATGCGACACTGACCTACCTAGGGATTTCATCGGTTTAGTGTCGGCACGACATTACCAGCAGAAAAATGCCTATTCGCAAGGGCTTGAGGGGTGGAGATTTTTTAAGCGCAACGATGCCGAAGGCAAGGAGTGAAGCGCCAAAAAATACTACCCCGTCCCTTGTTGAATTGGCAAGCGTTCTCGGTTAGATGAGAATCCATCGGGCAGGAGAGGCTGGGATTTGAAGAGTTAAATTTAATTCTTAATTATTCCTAACGCGTGTTAGACTGGGCTTGTCAACGGTCTAACACTAGAATAGTTAAAAGAATAATTAAAGAATAGTTAAAAAAGAAAGGTTAATTATACATGGCAACAAAGAAAAAAGAAGCACTTTTAACCTCGATAACAATTACACAATATTTTGAGACGAAATATTGGAAAAACGGCTGGGATGATGAACTCATTAAATCCGAAAATATCGAAAAAATTCTTGAGGAAATTGTCAGAAGAGTTAGTGAAATAGCAACTGTTTCCGAGGCTTACGCAATAAAACACGACAAGGACACGTCCATCGGTTTTGACAGTGTAACTAGAACAACAACTACCAATCTGAAAAAGCCACATATTCACGCTTTACTCAAGTTCGAGAAAGGTGCAACACTAACTGAGTTAGCTGTAAAAATCGGATTAGAACCTCAGTATCTTGAGAAAGCTAAATCTGGTAGATATGGCTACGATAACTTGTTAGCTTATTTAATTCATGCAAAAGATAAAGACAAATATCAATACACTCCTGACGAAGTATTCACTCTGAAAGGTAAAGACTACTTAGAAGTTTATCACGAAAGACATCTAAGCTGGCTGAAAGGTAAAGCCAAAAAAGAGGTAAAACAAACCTACAAAGATATTGATTTGCTAATCGATAACATTCTGAACGGAAACATCACCAAAAAGGAAATGCTTCTGAATAAAGACTATCACATGCTTTATGCAGTCCACAAAACTAAGATAAACGATACCTTTCGTACCATTGGAGAAATCAAAGGAACTATGACACAGCATGAACTGGAAAACAAGAAATTCAAGAAGACAATCCTATTCATACACGGTGCCTCTGGACTTGGCAAGTCAACATTTGGAAAAGAGATAGCAAAAAGTCTTATTCAGTTAGCAAAACTGAATAATCAAAACTGGAAATCAGTCTTGACTGCAGGTACAAATATGTTTGATGAAGTAAACGGAGAAGAGATTCTTTTTCTTGATGACGTTCGAGGAGATAGCCTAACCGCTTCAGACTGGCTGAAACTATTAGACCCTTATAATATTAGTCCTATCTCAGCTCGTTATCAAAATAAAATAGGTGCTGCTAAGGTCATTATTATCACAAGTTCTAAACATCCTTTGACCTTCTTCTACCATACCAAAGGAAATAATCGTGAGGATTTATCACAATACATTAGAAGAATCGCTCATCTAGTAACCTTAAGAGGAAATAGTGAAAACATTACTTTCCATGAATCACAACCTAAACGAACTATAGACAGAGTTGTGAAAATTCCAGGCACTGACCAAACGATATCATTATCATACGATTTCACACCTGACAACGAAGCAGCAAGTAAAGAAGAATTACTATCCATGTTAGTATCTACAGTTGGACTATATAATAAATGGGAGCACTGGGATTATAACAAAATAAAAACCTCATCCGAAACTTTGGCGAGCGAGGACGAGGTTGCAGATAATCAAGAAAAGTAAGTAGGGTATCTCTTGATACCTCTATTATACCATACATTGGAGGAACAAATGCAAGTAATTCTACCAGATGAACAAGTTAAACAAATTCAGCTCCTACTTGCTGAACTTATCACAAAAGAAATTGAAAAGAAACTGCACCATAGTAACCTTGAAAGCCCTTTTTTAAACAAACAGCAGGCTTGCCACTATCTAGGTATCTCAAACAATACTCTAGATAGTTGGATCAAGAAAGGACTGCCTACAATAAAAATAGGCAAGACTATACGATTTAATAAAGAAGCCATTAATTCATGGCTTTACTCACAAAACTAGAAATATCTATATTTTTGTTTTATAATAGTCATGATATTTTCTGGTTCGATACACAAGGAGAATATCATGACTATCATCAGTAAGACAAAAAACGGAACTTATCGTTTAAAAATCTATATCCCTATTGAAGCACGAATGCCACTTGGAATTGTCAATAGCAACTATTACGATAAGAGATTTAAAACTAGAAAGGAGGCAAGACAAGCTGAGATAGACTTGCTTACCAAGTTAAATCAAATAGAAGATAATAAATTTTCAGGACTTGCAAAAGGAGATATTCTTTTCTCAGACTTCTATAACAATATCTGGTGGGACTCTTATAAAGCAGGACAAACTACATCTACTTCTAAACCACCAAGCAGGTCAACAGTTGCTAATACCAAAACCTGTTTTGAAAAACATATACTGCCACTTCTTGGAAACTATACGATACAGTTTTTAAACCAAAATAAGCAAGTTATCCTAAATCTAATGACATCTAAGGCTAATGAATATGCGAACTTCAAATCTTTACGTAGTTATGTAATTTCCATTTTTGACTGGGCAGAAGAACTTGAGTATATAGAAGCTAATAAAGTTGCAAAAATATTAAGAAGAATAAAGGCCACTAAAAAGATTCAGCTTGCAGAGTCAAAGAGAGAGGAAGATTTATATCTAACCCATGAACAACTACAAGAATGGTTCTCAGCATTTCAAGAAGATTTAGAGAATGATAAAATAACTCTGAAAGATTATGTCCTATTTTATCTCACTTTTTTCTTAGGTGATAGAAAATCTGAAACCTATGCTCTTCAATGGAAACATATCGACTTTTCAAAATCACAGATTCAGCTAATTCAAGCTTTAGATAGATATGGACAAGTAAAATCTACTAAGGGAAATAAGAAAACTATTTTCTCTATTTCTAATGACTTACTTCAGCTCCTTACCTCTTGGAAAGAGCAACAAAAATATGAACTAGCAAAGTTTGGCATCATCAGTAATCCAGAACAATTTGTTTTTACATATATCGATACAAAAGGAAACGTCAACAAGCCTTTACACGCCGACTATCTAAATAATAAAATGAAAAGCATTAGAAAACGACATAAAGAGCTGGCACATGCTACACCTCATAAACTGCGACATACAGGAGCAACACTTGCTAAACAAGCAGGAATGAGCTTAGAAGCTATTTCTGAAGCTCTAACACATAGCGACACAGGTACAACACAGATTTATGTCAATACTTCAAATGTGGTTCCTATGGCAGTCGGTGAATTTGCCTTAAAGTCTCTAAAACAATAAGGTGAAAATAAGGTAAACTTTGAGGTGAACTTTTTCAAAAAACATAAAAAAAGCACCCATGAGGTAAACTCTTGAGTGCTTTGAAACGTTGATAGTATCGTATTGATTAACGTTTACTAAATTGTGATGCTTTACGAGCTTTCTTAAGACCTGGTTTTTTCTACATTATGATATTTATGGTAAATCATCACTAAAATCAAGTAATTTTAAGAGATAAATCCTCAATTTTTACATATATCACCCTTTTAAAAATCGAGAGGTTATCAAAGGGTTATCACTTTTTAGTTTTCGGAGCTTATGTAATTGAGAAATCAGAATAACAATACTAATTATGGGAACCTCTAAAAACTCTAAAATGCGATAAGTTTTAACTCTAGAAACCTTACTAAATCAACATTCTTAGTTTTAGAGGTGCCCTTATAAAAATCAATTTGATAGACTAGATTTTTTGTCTCTTAACAATTTTTTAATTTTATCAACATAATATTTCCAATACAATAAACCAATAATTGTAATAGGTATTCCTAACAAAACAAAATGGATTGCTATAGTAAAACTCAAGCCAGTGACTAGCATATATGCTATTTCAACCATACTAGATACTAAAAATATGGTAAGTAATTGAATATAGACGTTTTTCTGAAATTTAATGGAGTATTTAAATAATAACTCTAAAGTAAATACTTCAGCATATCCGAATATTATGAATAGAATAATATTGACCCAAGATGTTAAACTTGAATTTATAAGAGTAAAATATAGATTATAGATTGCGCCAATGCAAAGCACGAGTAGAAGTTTTTTTAAGTATTTCACCACTAATCCTCCAAGTACTCTAAAAATTGTTTTTTATATTTTCGAGAAACCGTTAAGTTTTGACCATCTGTTAATTCAATGATAAATTTTCCATTCAGAGAAGGATAAATTTTTTCTACAACTAATATATTAACAATAAAAGATTTACTAATTCTCACATAGAATTTACTGAACTCTTCAATCTCATATAACTTATTTTTTAGACTCAAAGTGAGATTATCAGCATAAGCATATACCTTATCGCCAATACCTTCAAAATACAACACATCCTGATAGTTGCATTTTCCTAAAATATCTCCATAAATATCATCTTGTCTATAACCCACAACGGCATGTTCAGGATGTTGAATATTATCTTTGAAAAAGCTAACAATCTCTTCCTCACTAAAATTTTCAAAAAGAAATGTTACATTTTTCACCCCTGCTAAGCGCACGTGTAAAGAGACTGGTAAATCAATCCAATCAGACAACATTTTCTCTAATTGAGATATATTTCCAAAGTACTCGTTTATTTTCACAAAAACCTCCTAATGAGCCTGCTCCTTCCTCTGGAATAGGATATAGATTCCCAAGAAGCATATAATATAAATAAAGAGAATAGCTAAAGATCTAACATCAATATCTTTATTTTCCAACAATCGCCACCCCAGGCGAGCATAGTTATATGATGGCAAGAAAGTTGCAAGCTGAGAAAGAAATTTAGGCATAGCAGCCACTGGCATCCATAAACCACCCAAGAAAGAAAGTACTAAATACGTTATGGTTCCGATTGGTTGAGACAAACTATCTAATCTACCGATTAACAAGGCCATAATTAAAAATACAATGCTTCCGATATTTAGTGTAATTCCTATATTAATCATTTCAAGTACTCCTAAATTGATTCCCTTATAGAGGTATGCAACTACAAACATAAGAAACGTAAAAGCAACTGAAATCAACAAATATGAAAACACATGACTTATTACATAATAAGTAGAATTAACTGGAGATACCTTCAAATAAGTATACCATTTTTTTTTTCGTTCATCTGCAATTTTAGTACCAAGTAGATTGATTGCATTCCCCATAATACCAAAAGCAATCATAGAAATCAAACAATACTCTGACCACGGAACGCCGTTAACATTAGCATTCTCAGGAAAAATCGCTGTATATATAATATAAAAAATAACTGGCAAAGCAATAATAAATAATACATATTTGGTGTCCCTGAAAACCCTTTTTATATCTAGCCATATTAAAAAGAAAAGACTACTCACTTGGTTCATTTTCTAATACCTCCATAAAATATTGACGTAGATTACTTTGATTCTTTTTTATAATCGAAATAGGAATTTTTCCTACAGATACCACTTCATCTATCATTTGATACTTAAATTTTATTTCAGAATCAGTCTCTTCAAAACTAAACTTTGTTACTACTTCTAATTGTTCTTGAGTTATTTGACTCTTATCTATTGAATATGATGAGTTTTTTTCGATTCTATCCTGAACATCAGTCATTTTACTATCTGAAACTAGCAGCCCCTTTGACAAAATTAGTAATCTGTTACAGAATTCAGCAACTTCCTCCATATCATGACTAATTAAGATTATTGTCAAATCTTTACTGAACGAAAATGTGTTTAACGTCTCCCAAAATGCTTTTTTTGATACTACATCCATACCTACTGTTGGTTCATCCAATATCAATACTTTAGGATTATTAATAATCGCAGTAGCAAATTGAACTCGTCTTTGTTGTCCACCTGATAAAGAATCACAATATTTATTACTAACTGTTCTTAAGTTAACACTATCTAAAACACTTTCGACTGATTTAGAGTTTGTTGAAAAGCATTTCACCATATCTAGCCATTCGTATACCTTCATCTTCTCAGGCATAGAAATTTCCTGTAACATAACACCAACATCAGATTTAATCTCGAAATTCCTCTTAACCTCCCCAGAATCTTGAGAAAGTATACCTAAAATTATTTTTATTAAAGTGGACTTTCCTTCACCATTCAAACCTAAAAGTCCAATGATATCACCTCTATTCACAATCAAGTCAACACCTTTTAAAATTTGTTTATTCTTGAATGATTTAGTAATATTTGATATTTCAAAAACATTATTCACTTTAGCCACCACCCAGCATCAAAATTATTTTATTAATAAAACCTCTTTGAACAGAAGTACATTCAGGAACATTACTCTCAATAAATGTATCTGTCAAATATATTGCGCACAGGTCTTCCTTAAAGTCCTGTACTCCAGTATTCTGATTTTCATGATAATCATAAGCTCCATAGATAGAACCTAGTTCGTCAATAATATAGTCACAGCAATTTGGAACTGTTTTGTTTATTGAAATAACTATAAAAAACTCTACATATTCTCTATGATATTTACAAAAGCAAAATGCATAATAAATACCTGAATCCCTCAACTTCTTCAAACTTTTATTAATATGATTCGAAAAATTTTGTAAGAAATAAAAACTAGAAAAATTGGGAATATCTAAAAGTGCTAATTGTAGATATGAGTAGAAAAAATCAACATCATTATAATTAAGGACACCACTATTTGAACTGCTTTTTAACTTAGAAAAATCGACAAAATCTCTAGGCAAATCATTACTTTTTTTATTTTGATTAGAGATTGTCATACAACTCATTGAAGATAATACTTTAAAAAACCACTCCTTATAATTTTCAAACGTAACATTCTCTCCTCGTTTATGGTTTGTACAAATAATTTTGCTCAACAAATTACTGATGTTAGAGCTGATTAAAGCCTTCTCTTGTTCTATTTCTGACAAAGCAAAATAATATGACTCTTCTGAAAACCACAATTTAGAATCAATAATTTTAATAAGTTCTTGTAAGTCTATAAACGGATTAAAAATTTTAAACTTTATGAAGTCTTCTGTTGTCACTGCATCTACATCTTGGATATCTTTTTTTGAGATAAAACTCATAATCATATGTTCCATGATATGAAATCTATCCTTTTCAAAATTAGAACATACAATATATATCGTACTGTGAGAACTTTTGTCACCTCTTTTTATAGTATAGTAATTCATTTTATTGCCAACTCCCGTCTCTAGTAAGGAGTAAACAATTAACTAAACTCTCCTTAATCCCATCAATTCCTAGTAATTCTTCAACTTTATTATCATCAGTTCCACCAATGCATGTGCTAACTAGTTTGTATTTAGTAGCCACTAGGGAAATATTTTGTAACATCGCCCCTGCTTCTAATAGCAAATACCTATATGCTCTTGCATCGTATTTAAAAGTCATCCTACTAAAAATAGCAGTAGTAAATAGAACTAAAGAAGTATTCTCAAGATTTTGTAACATCATAATGTAGGAAGTGATATCAAAAACATCTTCCTCTTCGGAAATTAGTTCCAACGCATTAAAAGATGGACTATAGTGATATAATCCTTTTTTTATCTTTCCAACGTCTTGCATAATAACCCCATATAATTCAAGTGGAAATAACGCTCCTCCAGAAGGAACTACCCTTGTGTGTTTATAATTCAATCCATAACCCGACCAAAAAATATCCGAAATAATTTCTTCTGTCAGAATATAATTTGTAACAGGTTCTTTTACTTGTGAGCGTCTATTATACATACAATCCATCAATAGATCTTTTGTTCGATTCTGTAGTTGAACTTTTTCACTGAGGGGGTATTGCTTCTCTTTAATAGAGCTAGCCATTAAAAAATTTTTATTATTCAGCAAAGTTCTAGATTGGAACATATTCCTCATCAAGTACTGATTCCCATGTTTTGTATTCTGATGAAATAATTGCAGTAAATAGTCATCATCAGATAATTTACAAGCATGATAGTTACTAATCATCGTAAATTTAAAATCGTCCATCTTAACCTCCAATCACGGAAATGGATGAGGAACAGTTGGTTGAGGATTGCCCAGTTCTTTTTCTGTTCGTAATCCTAAATCAATCAGATTCTTATCAATCTCAGCCAAGCGATTAGCTTCTAAATATTTAATAAAATTCGGTTCAATATCTAACATACCTGGTATGACCGTTTTACCAACCAACCAATTGAATGAACTAAGCTCTTTAGAAGTCACATCTACAAAATAAGCTTCTTTGCCAATCCGTCTTACCGCATCCATAAAATATTCTGCAATCTCTTTATCATTTTCAACAATTAATTCATCCGGTAAAGAGAATCGTTCCCCATTATCTAAAAAAGTCAAATGTGTGGACATCCCATCTGATAGATACAATAATGAATGATCTTGATATTCGTTAATCAATGAATAATCCACAATATTTTCACGTTTGTGATCAAAAATCAATGCTGCATATCCGATGACACTCTGAGAAAGTTCTACTAATGTTTTCTTACAAGCTTCAATCCACGTCCGCCTTACACTAGCTCCAACTACACATCCACCATTAGAAAATTTTGCTACACCAAAAACTGCTGGTACATTCCAGTCTAACTCCATTTTATAAATAGAAAACTCAACATTTGGAGATTTTATATATTTATCAAAAAATACTTTTAATTCATAATTTTCATCAATATCTATTTTAGGACAAGAAAGTTGCCTACGCCATATGTATTGAAAAGCATCCCTTTCAAAAATCTCTGCAATCCCTTTCCACATACACTGTTCTAAACTTTCTCCACAGGCTGCACCAGTAGAAGTCGTAATCCACGAATTTCCTTTGCTTCTATACGCCAAATACACACAATCAATTGGTATTTGAACTTGAGTTGAATCAATAACATTGATAGCCTTTATCCAATCATAATTTTCTAATACATCATCAGCTCCTGCATTAAATACTGATGGTAATATTTTTCTATCTGATTCGCAAGTGACTATTTCTGCTCTAGGGTGTAGACAAGAATATCTCTCAATATATTCTCCAATTGCAGAATTTTCCGCTGACCGCTCAGTAATACCAGCTCCACTGGCATTAAAACCCGCTGTGAAATAATTTCCTCCAAAAGCCATCTTCACATGTACTCTAGGTAAACCTGCAAAAGTTGGTAAATTATAAATATTTTTTATTAGACCATATCTCTCATCTACAAATATCGATTTGTGAGCTTTTCTAATTACCATTTACATTCACCTCAAAAATCTGTTTATTTACCATTTCTCTTGGAAAACAACAACTACAATTTGGATGTTTTAACAAATTATGCTCTTCCCAAATTCCTTCTAACAATTGATAAGATAAAACTTTCTGAGAATTTTCAACCTCTACAGCATCTTTTCTATCACTTAAGATTTGTTTCAATACTTGTATTTCATAAAAAGAAATCCCTAAATTCAACATTAGTTCAGGAACAAACTCTTGGCTATCAATGTCATTCTTATCAAATTCGGTTAAAATATTTCCATAAAAATTATTATCAACTTCATGGAGACGCATACACTCAATACAAGAAGTATATTTCGGAATAGTATGTGGACCAATAATAAAACTGAATTGTGAAAACAATAAGCTATCAAATACCTTTCCTGTAAAATATAATTTTTTATTGTATTGTAAATACTGTTTTACATTACTATCCCTAGATAAAATCAAACCAAAATCAAAGTTTTCTGTAAATGTTTTTATCTCAATGGTATTATAAGTCGTATTATACTGTTCACAATAATATTTAACAAGATCCTGATCACCACATACACCAACAGTAAAATTACTAAATTTACCAGACCCATTTAACCCAACATTATTTAGTTGTTCTTCAATACTACAAACTACATTAAAGGCACCTATAGAATTCAAAAATTTTATTAAACTTCCCCTTAAAGGAATTAAACTATTATCAATATCTCCTGGAATTCTGTTTTGTAAACTTTTCCAACACAATTCAAATTCTTTCTGTGGAAAATCTTTCAATTCATAAATATTTGTTCCATCCTTGATATAAATTTTTCCCTCTGACGACATATAATAAGTGATATTTGTTCTCATACTCACAACTCCCTAATTTATGGATAAAAAGCACTATAGAATCCAATTGAAAAGCAATGAATCACTATAGTGCTTTATTGACAGGTTAATAAACTAACAACAACAGCAACATGGACAGCAGCATAATGTTATACTCCAGTTCATTTGGTCACTAGATAAGAAATCATCTGTATCTAGTTTTTTGACTTCAAAACCTTGTGTTTGAAATTCTGAAATTTCTAGTTGTTCCATAACTTTTTATCCTTTCCAAAACAAGAAAACAAGCCCATACATTAAACCAGATAGCAATCCATAAAGTGCAAATGTTTGTTTACTAGGTTTCATTTAAGTTTCCTCCTTGTTTAAAATTTGTCACACTTGACATCATTTAGTATAGCTCATTAATAAGTTTTGTGAGCTTTTTGCCTATAAGTTGCAAAAATCAGCCTATAAGATGCATAGGGGTTTGGGGATTCCCCAAAATTCAAATCATCCCAAAAAATACATACACTTTGTGTATACAAATTTTGAGATGATTTTGGGAGTGTGTGTATACAGACTCTGAGCTCGCAAAGTCATATTATGATAAATCTTTCCTTCTCGATAAAATAATCCAAAAAATCACTTTAGCTGTCATTTGTGTGTACAAATATTTTAAGAAGATATATAAAAAACGCTGCAAAAATTAACAGCGTTTCCTTATTTTAAAATCCTCATATGTCTTTCTTTTTTATGGTTAGCATCGTAATATTCCAGCATCGCATGATACAAACGAGCCTTCGTTTTATCTTGTTGTTTAATTCCATGAAGAAATAATTCTGCTCGCTTTAATTTCAATATGTATTCGCATATCTTATCAAAATCCTTATCCATATTACTTTTGAAAATAAACATCTTTTTCCTCCATCACATCAACTATTTTTTGCATCAAAATAGACATATCCATTTTGTTTTCATAGCTTATTCTCCCAACTACAGTTGCAAGACGGGCTATAGAATTGATATTCTTTCCGACTTGTTCCAACTCTTCTGTTAAAGGAACTAAACCTTCAAAAGAGACTTTTTGGATGTTCAAATCTGTTCGTATTAATTTTTGTCTAGCAAACTCAGAAAAATTACGAATATTTTCTTTCCTCATACAATCATTTAATTTTTTATTTTCTTCTTCCGTCAAAAACACCTGTTTCAAAACCGATTTTATCCTCATAATCTTATCACCTCGTTTTCTTATTTAGTCGTTTTACAAGTTCTTTCACTTGTTTGCTTGTCTTCTTTTCATATCCTATCAGCAGCTCAACACAATAGTGAAATATCCTTACATTATCAAAATCTTCACTTTGTTCAGCTATTCTTTCTAACTGACGTAAGTTATTGATAATTCTTCTAACTTGAAATATAAAGTCATGATAAGATTCAAAATCAAATTGAAGATAAATAGGCGAACGTTTAAACAACATTTTCCTAGCATAAGAGGAAAAATTTAGATGGTTTGTCATTTCAATCAAGTTATTCACTATTTCATTTTGCTCTTCAGTTATATAACATTTTTTTAGAACAGTCCTATATCTACTCATTTATCATATACTTCTTTCTAGCATTTTCATGAGCAATAGCTTTGCACTCCAGCATCCGTTCCTGCTTTAAATTCTCCATAGACTTAAATAAATACGCCAAAGGAGAAACCGCATCTTCAGGAATCCGTTCAATCATGCTAATGACTTCATCACTAGTTACATATCCACTAGCTAAATACTCGCCTATCTTCATCTTCTGAGCATGTGTTAAAGTGTAATTGTTAGGATACAAAAATCTATCATTGTACTTATAAGAAATGGATTCTAACAAAGAATAATATTTGGGTGGAATATAAGTTTCAGTCTTTCTAGAACTATTATCCAGTATATTCTCAATCTCTTTCTTATTCTTACTCTTGTTCTTAATCTCTTGCGTTACATTCTCATTTTCATCCGTTACTGTAACGTTACAGTCTAAAATGAGTTGTGGCTCGCCTTTAATTAGTGCTTTTTGTTTTTGTCTATGGCGAGCAACACGTTCCCTTGTTTGTTTTCTAATCTTTTCTAGGCCATCTATATTCTGATGTTTCTCCCATTTTGGAATGGTAATAGCGCCATCTATGATTTCTATCATGCCAAATTCTTCAAACATACTGAGAGCTAATTTTACAGATGTAGCCTTTCGTCTAAACACTGTTGAAAGCATCTCTTCTGTGTAATAAACCTTGTTCCCTAGACTTAATATGCCACTATTATTTTGCTTTCCTGCAAGCACCAGAATTTTAAACCATATTACAATAAGAGTATCTCCTTCTGGCATTGATTCTATTAGCTGAATTTTTTCATCATCAAATATATCTGTTGTTATCTTGATCCACTGAACACCATTCATACAAGTACCTATCTTTCATATTGCTTCAACCATCTTGTTACTGCTCTTTTATCGTATAAAGTCACTCCATCAATCACCATGGTTGGCATTCCTTCTTTCGTCCATTTTTGGATTGTTGTCGTAGATACATCTAACCACCTAGACAAACCTGACATACGAACCATAGGTTTATAAAGTTCTTTATCTTCAAATACTCTTGCTACAGCATTTGAAATCATCTCATCATAATGAGCACGTAATTGCTTCTCTAAATCTTTAGGAAGCTGGACAACTAAAGTAGTTTCCGACATAAATTAACACCTCATTTCTAAATTAAATAAGCTCCGAAACCATTTAATTTGTTATTCATTTTGAATTATATATCCTTTTTGAATTTTTGTCAAGCTTTTTTATTCAAAAAGAATAAAATGTGTTATAATGATAAAAAGGAGGTTCTTATGACCAATCATATTACTAAACTGATAGAAAATAGCGGAAAAAAATTGACAGAAATTAGCGAAGCTACAAATATAGCCTATCCTACACTTTCTGGATACAATCAAGGAATCCGCAAACCTAAAAAAGATAATGCTGAAAAATTAGCAAAATACTTTAATGTTTCCGTCGCTTACATTATGGGACTTGATAGCAACCCACACGCTCCATCAAATCTTAAAATTGTTACAGATAGTTTCAAAACATCTAAAATTGGTTCTGTGACACCTTTTAAAAGCGATATGGAGAAGTTAAAGAAAAGTATCGAATTTGGCGAAAGGGCATTAACACTACCACTTGATGATAGTTTTTCAGATGAATTTCGTCATATATTCTCAGAATACCTAGCTGAGAAAAACAAACGTTTTATATCTGAGTTTATAGACTATATGAATCACCAAAATAAAGATTCTAAAGTTTGGCAGAGCTGGATTAAAACAGACGAATACGCTATCCGCCAAGAAGATAGAAAAAATAGATAGACACTCATTTCTCAATTACATAAGCTCCGAAAACTTAGATACGGAGAAAAAATGTCTATACACAAATACAAAACAAAAAAAGGAATCCTATACTATGTCAGCTTTTACATTGGCTTAGATGCTTATGGAAAGAAAAAAAGGCACTTAAAGAGAGGGTTCAAAACCAAAAAAGAGGCAAAATTGTACGAAGCTCGTTTAGAAGCTGGTGTCGTCGCCCCCACAGTAAATACCGACAAGTCTAACCTCAAAGTCACTTATAAAGAACTTTATAAAGAATGGTTTAAGGCTTATGTTGGTACCGTTGAAGAAACAACTTCTTCCCAAACAAAGAATATCTACCGAATACATATTCTACCAGTATTTGGAGATAAATTTGTTGACCAAATCAGTCCTTTAGACTGTCAAAATTTTATTACACAAAAATCTCAGACTTTCAAAAATATCAAGCAGATAAAATCCTATACCTCAAAAATTTTTGATTTTGCAATCAACATGAACTACATTGATCGAAATCCAATGAAGAATGTTATCATGCCTAAAATCAAAAAAACTAGATCAGATAATTTTTGGTCTCTGGAGGAATTACATCATTTCCTTGATATAGTGAAAGAAACTGAGCCATTTAAACATTTTGCTTTATTTAGACTGCTTGCATTTAGTGGACTACGAAAAGGGGAGTTATACGCTTTAAAATGGGCTGATATTAACTTTAACAGCAATCTATTGAACATAGATAAAAGTCTAGGACGAATTGACGGTAAAGCGATTGAAAAGAGCACAAAGAATGAATCTTCAGTTCGTACAATCTATCTTGATGATGAGACAATCGATATTATTAAGCAATGGAGAAATTTCTATCTGAAAGAACAATCTCAGCTTCCTCTTACAAAGCTGAATATTAGTGATGAATATATGTTCTCTTACATATCAAGTAATGACAAAATTGAACCTTTGCATGCTGATTACATTAATAACGTACTGAATCGAATTATTAAAAAGCATAAATTAAAACCAATTAGCCCACATGGGTTTAGACATACACATGCAACACTTATGTCTGAAATTGGAATCGATCCTTCTAATACATCAAAACGTCTCGGTCATGCAAGCAGTCAGGTGACATTAGATGTCTATACTCACACCACAAAAACTGGTGAGAAAAACTCTATTGACAAATTTGCAGACTATCTCAATAAAGCAAAATAAATCATGATTTTAAAAATTTAGAAGAGGTTATCAGAAGGTTATCACAAAGCTATTTGAGCTCAAAAATCGACAAAAAAGCACTTTGCAAAATTTTTGCAAAGTGCTTTGAAACGTTGATATAATCGTATTGATTAACGTTTTGAGAATTGTGATGCTTTACGAGCTTTCTTAAGACCTGGTTTCTTACGTTCAACTTTACGTGAGTCACGTGTAAGAAGTCCTGCGCGTTTCAATGAATCGCGGAAGTCTGGGTCTACTTGAAGAAGGGCACGAGCGATACCGTGACGGATAGCTCCTGATTGACCTGCGTATCCACCACCTACAACGTTAACGAAAACGTCGTATGAACCTACAGTTGAAGTAACTGCGAATGGTTGGTTGATGACAAGACGAAGGTCAGCGTGTGGGATGTACTCTTCAACATCTTTTTTGTTAACAGTGATTTTACCAGTTCCTGGAACAAGGCGAACGCGTGCAACAGCGTTTTTACGACGTCCAGTACCTGCATATTGTGCTTGTGACATACTTTATTGTTCCTTTCCTTAGATAAGTCCTGAAATATCAAGAACTTCTGGTTGTTGTGCAGCGTGAGTGTGCTCAGCTCCAACAAATACTTTCAACTTCATACCTTGAGCGCGTCCAAGAGTATTGTGTGGAAGCATACCTTTAACTGATTTCTCGATCAAACGTACTGCATTTTTAGAACGAAGTTCACCTGCAGAGATTTGTTTCAATCCACCTGGGTGGTTTGAGTGAGTGTAGTAGATTTTATCAGTTGCTTTTTTACCAGTCAATTTAACTTTTTCAGCATTGATAACAATCACAAAGTCACCTGTATCAGTGTGTGGTGTAAATGTTGGTTTGTTTTTTCCGCGAAGTACGCTAGCAACTACTGCAGAAAGACGTCCAAGTGGTACATCAGTTGCGTCAACTACGTACCATTTACGTTCAACTTGGCCTGGTTTAGCCATAAATGTTGTTTTGTTCATGATTTCTCCTATATATAGTTCGATTTTTGTTTACGGTGATGGGTGTTCCTTCCCATCGAAAAGTATTTGGAAGGTTCCGGGGCCTTTCAAATGGGGTAAACAATACCGCCTACTATAATACCAAATTTCACCCCTAAAAGTCAATAGATATGAAAAATATTTTTCTGAATTCCACTCTTTTTATCTCTAAAAAACCTCGCTTTCGCGAGGCTCTTCTATTTATAAGATAAGGCACGTTTAAAGGTTTTCCAAGGACCTAAATCATCTGTTTGCAGAACGAGACTAGCATACATACGCCCGATAAAGACCGTTGCTACTACTGCAAAAGCAACCGTAATCGCAAGCGAAATCCAAGCTTCTAACCCATTTGCATAACCATTAATAGCTCTAAATGGCATGAAGAAAGTCGAAATAAAGGGAATATAAGAACCGATCTTCAAGATGAGATTGTCACCAGCTGCACCTAGAGCTGTCACTCCAAAAAAACCACCTATAATCAAAATCATCAAAGGCGACAAGGCTTTTCCTGAGTCCTCAGGACGAGAAACCATAGAACCTAGGAAGGCTGCTAAAACAACGTACATAAAGAGGCTAACCAAGACAAACAATAAGGTGTTGAGCGAGAAAGCCTCTCCTATATGGTTTAAAATACCAGATTGTGCCAAGATTGGTAGGTCCTTAAAGAGAAGAATGGCAGCAAGTCCACCCACGACGTAAATGCCAATATGGGTCAAAATCACAAGAAGCAGAGCCAGCATGCGAGCGTAGAAATAATGACTAGCTCGGATACTAGAGAAGACCACCTCCATGATTTTGGTTCCTTTCTCGCTAGCCACTTCCTGAGCAGTGACACTAGCATAGGTAATCAAAATCATATAGAGGAAGAAACCAAGCCCTGCGGCCGCAATGGTTTGAACAATTTTTTTGTTTTCCTTAGATTCATCAATCTTCTCAGTAAAATCAACGGTTTGACTCAGGCGTTTTTCCTGTTCTTGAGACAAATTAGCCGCCGAGCGATTGAGTTGACCTTGAAGCTCATTGAGTTTATTGGTCACTGCTAGCTTGATGCCTGTTTCAAGAGAAGTTTCACCATGGTAAACGGCTTTGATGACACTATCCTCTTGATCAATAGTTAGGTAACCCTTGATTTTCTCATCTTTGATAGCAGCTTGGGCACTGGCTTCATCCTTATAATCAAAGTTGGTACCGTTGGTACCCTTAAGCCCATCTTCCACAGATGGCACAGTTGTTACTACTGCTATCTTACTATTTTTGGCCATAGAAGACCCTTGGAGATAGCCAATTCCTCCAGAGAGACCGATAAACAAGAATGGTGAAATCACCATAAAGAAGAAACTCCACGACTTGATGTGTCGAAGATAGGTTTCCTTCATTACAACCCACATATTTCTCATACTTCCACCCCTGATTCTAGTTTAAAGATTTCATCGATTGTTGGCGCTTGCTGGTCAAAGGTTGCGATGTATTGCCCCTGAGTCAAGATTGGGAAGAGTTCCCTTCCAGCGCTCTCATCCTCCAAGATCAATTTCCAACTGCCTTGTTTGGTCAAGCTCACCTGTTTAACATGAGGAAGTTTTTCCAATTCTTCCTTGCTTCGTTCACTTGACACAAAGAGACGCGTTTTCCCGTATTGATTACGGACATCCTGGACCGGCCCATGCAAGACTACACGACCATCTCGAATCATGAGAATATCGTCACAAAGCTCCTCGACGTTGGTCATGACATGGTCAGAAAAGATAATGGTTGCCCCACGTTCTTTTTCTTGAAAAATGACTTGTTTGAGCAATTCTGTATTAACTGGGTCCAATCCACTGAAAGGCTCATCCAAGATAATCAAGTCTGGTTCATGAATCAGAGTAATAATGAGCTGAATCTTCTGCTGATTTCCTTTTGACAGACTCTTGATTTTATCAGTCAGCTTCCCTTTCACTTCCAACCTCTTCATCCATTGAGGGAGTTTTTCCTTGATCTCCTTGGCATCCATACCTTTTAGAGTCGCCAAGTAACGAACTTGTTCAAGGACTGTCAATTTAGGCATGAGACTGCGTTCTTCAGGCAGATAGCCAATCCGAGCATAGGTCTCCTGACGAATATCCTGACCATCTAGACTGATTTCTCCTTGGTATTCTAAAAACTTCAAAATACTGTGAAAAATCGTTGTCTTCCCAGCACCATTTTTCCCTACTAATCCCAAAATACGACCTGGTCGTGCTTGAAAGTCAATACCAAACAAAACTTGCTTGGGTCCAAAACTTTTCTCTAGACTTCTTACTTCTAGCATCTTTCACCTCCGAAATGTCTTGCACTCATTATACTCCTTTTTGATAGCCTTTACAATGATTTCTGTCCATTTTTATCATCCTCATTTTAGTAAAAAATCTTGGGGTACTTTAAGTTATGAGTACATTATACAGTGCTAAATTCTAATTTATCTCTTCTGTTCCTCAACTGTCTATTTTTGATCCTGAATTGTTATGTGAAAAGCAAAAATCCACCCCAAAGGATGGATTGATACTTTAACGTACTTCTGCATTGACTTTTTCTTCGAGAGACGCTTGGATTTTTTCCATATAGCGTGCGACTTCTTCGTCCGTTAAGCTATCTTCTGGATTTTGGAAAGTCAAGCTATAAGCCATGGACTTCATACCTAGTCCCAATTTCTCGCCTGAGAAGACGTCAAAGAGTTTGATATCTGTCAAACGTTTCACGCCTGCAGCTTGGATAGCATCTACAACTTCTTGGTGAGTCACTTCTGCCTTGAGGAGAAGGGCAACATCACGGCTAACTGCTGGGAATTTAGTAATTTCTACAAATGGATTAGCAGGTTGAAGCGCAGTTTCGATGGCTGAAAGGTTAAGCTCAGCCACATACGTTTCTGGAATATCGTAGGCCTTAGCAGTGACTGGATGCACTTGGCCAAGAAAACCAAGAACTTGGTCGCCGAGTGAAATCATAGCTGTACGACCTGGGTGAAGGCTAGCGATTTCAGATGTTGCCGTATAGGTTACTTGGAGTCCCAAACGAGAAAATAGCGCTTCAAGGATTCCCTTAGCATAGAAGAAATCAACTGGAACTGCTGCTGTTTGGAAATCTTTTTCAGCAACCAAGCCTGTCAAGGCAAAGGCAAAGCTGTTGATCTCATTTGGAAGTTCTTCTTTTGGATTTCCTGTTTGTTCAAAGACTTTTCCAATCTCGTAAAGGGCCAAGTTTTTATTCTTACGAGCTACGTTATAAGCTACCGTATCAAGGATACCTGAGATCATATTTTGACGGAGGACTGAACGGTCCACGGTCATTGGCCACATGAGTTCAGTAAGGTTACTTGGTTGAGCCGTAAACTCAACTGCTTTTTCAGGAGTTGTTAGAGCGTAGGTGATGATTTCTGTCAAACCTGCTCCTTCAGCGATCGTACGAACTTGACGGCGAAGTTTTTGTGTCGCAGTCAATTCACCTGCTGTACCATCGTCTTTTGGAAGGCTGGTTGGCAAGCGGTCATAACCATAGATACGAGCGATTTCTTCAAAGAGGTCTGCCTCGATGGTGATATCCCAACGACGACGTGGGACGCTGACTGTAAAGCTTTCTTCATTTCCAGAAAGACCAAAACCAAGACGACGGAAGACATCTTCTACATCAGCATAAGAAAGCTCAGTTCCGAGGACACGATTGACATCTGCAAGAGTTGAAGAAACTTCCACATCAGAGGTATCAAGTTCACCCGCTGAAACGATACCCTTACGAACCGTCGCACCTGCAAGTTCGGCAATCATGCTAGCTGCCGCATCAAGTGCTTCATTAACTGTTGCCACATTAATGCCTTTTTCAAAACGAGAAGACGATTCTGAACGAAGGTTGAGACGACCGCTGGTCTTACGGATAGATTTGCCATTGAAAACAGCAGCTTCAAGGACAACACGACTAGAGTTTTCAGAGATTTCTGTTGCTTGACCACCCATAACACCTGCAAGAGCAACTGGCTTGTCAGCGACAGTAATGACTAGGTCATTCACGTCCAAGTCACGTTCTTCACCATCTAAAGTCACCAATTTTTCACCAGCACGCGCTTCACGCACACAGATGTCACTCCCTTCAAAGGTATCCAAGTCAAAGGCATGCATTGGTTGATCAAAGTAGAGCAGGATGTAGTTTGTCACGTCCACCACGTTGTTAATAGGACGGATACCTTCATTCATAAGAAGGTTTTGCAACCATTGTGGACTTGGTGCGATAGTCACATTGTCCAAGATACGAGCGGCATAGTAAGGCGCCTTGTCTGTCTCAATGCCCACAGAAAGAGCATCTGCTGCAGCTTGGTCAGTTTCCAAAAGAGTAAATTCTTTAAAGTTGACTGCCTTGTCATAGATAGCTGCCACTTCGTGAGCCACTCCACGCATAGAAAGAGCGTCTGCACGGTTTGGAGTGATTGAAAGTTCGATGATTTCATCATCCAAGTCTAGATATGAGAAGACTTCATCCCCAGGAACGGCATTTTCTGGCAAAATTTGGATGCCATCTGCGAATTCCTTAGGCACAACTGAGTCAGAAATTCCCAATTCACCAAGGGAACAAATCATCCCAAGTGACTCAAGACCGCGGATTTTCCCTTTTTTGATCTTGTAATTGTCAGCGATGCGAGCTCCTGGAAGAGCCACCATAACCTTGATACCAGCACGCACATTGGGGGCACCACAGACGATTTGACGGGCTTCTTCTTCGCCAACGTTAACCTGACAAACATGGAGGTGAGTTTCTGGCACATCTTCGCAAGACAAGACCTCACCGACGACAATTTTTGAGAGACCAGCAGCCGGTGATTCCACACCTTCTACCTCGATCCCTGTAGTTGACATTTTTTCAGCCAACTCTTGTGATGGCACATCAATGTCCACCAATTCTTTTAACCATTTATAAGATACAAGCATAATTTAGTTTTCCAGAATGACAGTTGTCACTCTGGTTCTTTTCCTTTCCTATCATTTCAATAGAAGAATCATCTTCTTACCTTAATTTCTTTCTCAGTAACCAATCCGTATCTACTTTTTGACCAACCATAAAATGATGTTGGCTAAATTTTTCAAAACCATATCGATTATAAAATGCTTGAGCTTTTGTATTATGCTCCCAAACACCTAGCCAAGCCCAAGAAAAACTATTTTTTGTAGCAAGTTCAAGAGCGAATTCAAACAATTGCTTACCTAGTCCAAATCCTTGGAATTTTTGTAGCACATAGAGGCGTTGAATTTCAAAAGCATCCTCTAATTCTCTCTCAGTCTGAGCACTTCCCCAGTTGACTTTGAGAAAACCAGCTATCTCCTCTTCGCGCATAATGAAATAGGTTTCGGAGTCAGAATTTTCCAACTCAGTTGATAAAGTTTTCAGACTATAAGCCTCTTCAAAGTATTCCTGTAACTGCTCTTCCGTATTATCATGAGCAAATGTTTCACGAAAGGTTTGTTTGGCTATTTTAGCCAACACCTCAACATCTGCCATTTCTACTTTTCTAATCATTATTTAAACTGTTCTGAGAAGCGGACATCTCCTTGGTAGAATCCACGGATATCGTTGATTCCATAACGGAGCATAGCTACACGCTCTTGTCCAAGACCAAAGGCAAATCCAGAGTAAACAGTCGCATCGATACCACTCATTTCAAGGACACGTGGGTGAACCATACCGGCACCCATAATTTCGATCCAACCTGTTTTCTTACATACGTTACAGCCTTCTCCACCACACTTGAAGCAAGAAACATCCACCTCAACAGATGGCTCTGTGAATGGGAAGTAAGATGGACGCAGACGGATTTGACGCTCTTCACCGAACATTTTTTGAACGATCAATTGAAGCGTTCCTTGAAGGTCAGCCATAGAAATATTTTTCCCAACAACCAAACCTTCGATTTGGTGGAACTGGTGACTGTGAGTCGCATCGTCTGTGTCACGACGGAACACACGCCCTGGTGAAATCATTTTCAAAGGACCTTTAGAGAAATCATGAGCATCCATAGCACGCGCTTGAACTGGAGACGTGTGGGTACGAAGTAAGATTTCTTCTGTGATGTAGAAAGTGTCCTGCATATCACGGGCTGGGTGGTCTTTCGGAAGGTTCATACGCTCAAAGTTGTAGTAGTCTTGCTCCACTTCAAAACCATCCACGACTTGGTAACCCATACCGATGAAGATATCTTCGATTTCTTCACTGGTTTGTGTGAGAACATGACGGTGACCAGTCGCAACAGGGCGACCTGGAAGCGTCACATCGATACTCTCGCTAGCCAGTTGAGCTGCGACTTTCTTTTCTTCCAAGAGCTTAGCAGTTTCTTCAAAAGCAGCTGTCAAGACATCACGAGCTTCATTGACGTATTTCCCAATGATTGGACGCATCTCAGCAGAGACATCTTTCATCCCTTTGAGAATTTCAGTAAGCGAACCTTTTTTACCAAGGACAGAGACACGCAATTCTTGCATCTCTTTTTCATTTTCAGCAGTAATCTGCTTCAAGCTAGCCAGCGTTTCTTCACGAAGCGCTTTTAATTGTTCTTCAATAGTTGACATAATTCCTCCATCAGTCTCTCGTAGATAAAAAGAAAACCACATGCCAAAAACTCCACTCGGAGCGTTGACACGCGGTACCATCCGTTTTCATCTGACAAATCAGACCTTCATTTCTAAATCCATGCGCAAGTGAATTCACCCAGCTTTCATATAGAGAGCTTGCAGTCACGGCTCTCCTCCCTGATATACTTCCCTTGAGTTACTAGTCTTGCGGATTTCTATTCAATTACTACATAGTTTATCAGATTTTTAGTTAAAAAACAAGTTCGATTAGACTAATTTCAATATAAAACCCATTCCTTTTTCTGTTGCTCCATCTTCCACAAATCCAAGCGACTTGAAACACCTCCTAGAAGCATGATTGTAGGTGTAGATTTCCTTGACTCTCAATTCTTTCCATCCTTTTACTCGAGCCAATTCAATCAAAGTACTTAAAACCTTTTTCCCAATCCCTCGATGTTGGTAAGCGGGATTCCCAATCACAATGGGGAGATTATCCTGAGATAGTGTAACATCCCCAATTGGAAACCATTCTCCCTTCTCCTTGACTTCAATCCAAAAAAGCTCTCCATGCTGATCCAAATAGGAATACATAGCTTCCAAGGACGCTGGACTGTAAGGGCTCTTCACACCATCTACGAGGTAAACCAAGTTCACATCCTGATACCAAGCCAAAGCTTCCTCACAATGATTGACCTTATAATAAGGGACAAGACGCAGTGCATGATCTATTTGTAGGGTCTGTTTCATCTGCTTTCCTTTTCAATAAGAGAGTTGCTGCTTGATTAAAACCCTCACACCAGTTATACCATTTTGCTTTATACTCATCTTGAGGTAAGATATGATTTTTTAAATCCAGAACAGAGTAAATTTTTCTTTCTTCGCAGACTTGCGCATAGAGATGATATAGTTCATCACCACCATCTCTATCCCACTCAGCAGAAATCATATCTCGACCTGCCAATAAAGCCTGATAAGCCCTGTGATGCCCATCTGTAATCAACAAGCAATCTCCGAACTCAAGAATACTGATTGGAGCAACATTGATTATTTCTGCCGACTGATAAAGTGTCTGGATGCCTTCTAGTTTCGTTTCTGATAAGTATAGTTGAGTAGGATGAAGAGCTTTTATATTGACTTTCATTTCTTTCTCCTCAAGAGAATTTGATATTCACTTCTGCTTGCCTTTAAATCGCCATTGGAAGCGAAGCTTATCATAAAAGGGAAATTCGATAAACAAGACTCCCAAGCCCACACAGAGACTGGCAAGAACGTCTGATGGATAATGAACTCCCAGATAGACCCTTGATACCAACACACTGACTAGGTAGAGGCCAAGGACGATTTGTACGATTTTTCTCCAGACCGAATCTTTAATCCGCTGACTAAGAATAACAATCAAAGTCCCTACCATCAGCGTCACAGCCAGAGAATGGCCACTTGGGAAAGAAAATCCCTTCTCCTCAACCAAGTGTAAAATAGCTGGTCGTGGGCGCTGGTAGATATTTTTAAAGGTCACGATTAAAAGACCTGCCAAAGCCAGATTCCCCAGCATGAAGAAACTTTCTATCTTCCACTTCTTACGATAAAAGACAAAAGCTGTAATGACAACCCAAGTGATAATCACTGGAATATCAATCAAGCGTGTGATGGCCCTGAAAAGAATAGTCAAGTAATCTGGCAAGTCTCCTCGAACGGCAGTCTGAATCGGTTGGTCAAAACCGACCAGCGTTTCAGGGTAAAATTTGACCATGTAGCCAAGAATAACGAAAAGTAAAAGGGCAAAACTGCCCTTCATTAAAAATGTTTGTTTATCTCTCATAATGTTTTAAGGTTGGTTTCAAGAGAACATACAACAACCAGAATGAAACGGAAAAGATTACACCCTCAATCAAATTAAAAGGCAACACCATAGTCATTAGGTAGTTGGAAAGTCCCAAAATTTTTCCAATATCAAAGTTAGCAAACTTAGCGTACAAAGGAACAGCGTAAACATAGTTAAGAACCAACATAGCCACGGTTAAACCAATAGTCCCAGCTAGAGAGCCTAGTAGGAAACGAAGAGTTGTCCGTTCCTTTTTCCAAATCAAAGCAAATACGATGACAAAAACTCCCAAAGCTACGATATTCATTGGCAAACCAATGTAAGTATTCACTCCCTGGCTGTTAAGAAGCAATTTCAAGAGTGAGCGAAGCAAGAGAACTCCTAGAGCAGCAGGCAAATCCATGACCACCAGACCCACAAGGACTGGCAAGATACTAAATTCGATCTTGAGGAAGGATGCCGCTGGCAATAGCGGAAAGTCAAAGTACATCAGCACAAATGAGATGGCTGATAAAATCGCAATGGTCGAAAGTCGACGTGTGTTTGTCATAACAGGTTCCTCCAATTTTCTATAAAATCAGAAGAAGTTAGAAAGGACTCCTCTATCTATTCTCACTTTTTATATCCCAAAAGTCCCCTCTCACTCTATCAAAACAAAGCAAGCGGTTACAATCTAGCTATAAATCTATCAGAACAGACAAAGCTATTCTTTCGTCTTCTCCCATCCAGACTATACTGTCGGTTGTGGAATCTCACCACATCAGCTTGCGCTCGCGGACTTCTTTAAAGAGAAGGAAATAGAGATTTTTCTTTTAGACTAGGCGACAAGCTGTAGGCATAACTTCTGGTTAGGCAAAGCTTGTCAACAAAGTATAAAAGGAAAAGATCATTTCCTAGTTAAAGTCACCGCCGGTCGGGAATCACACCCTGCCCTGAAGACTCTTTTATCATAACAAAAAACGCTTGCAAGCGCAAGCATTTTGTTCATTTTCATTTTCATTTTTTATTTCAATTTATCCACTTCATAGGTGTGGACGAGCTCAAGACCTGCAAAGTTCTGCTGGCGAAGAGCCTCATAGACAATCATGCAGACGGTATTAGACACATTGAGACTACGGACATGTTCATCATTCATGGGAATACGGAGAGCTTTCTCAGGATGTTCTCGCATAAAGTCCTCAGGCAAGCCCTTGTCTTCACGTCCAAAGAGAAAATAATGGTCCTCATCAGTCGATAAATCCACATCAGAATAGACTTTTTCCGCGAATTTAGAAATCAGATAGAGTTTTCCCTTCATCTGAGAAATGAAATCCTCTAAACTCTCGTAAAAATAAATCTCTAGCTTATCCCAATAATCCAGCCCAGCTCGCTTCATCTTGCGGTCATCAATAGGAAAGCCCATTGGCTTGATGATGTGGAGGGGAGAATTGGTCGCAGCGCAGGTACGCGCGATATTACCTGTATTTTGTGGAATTTGTGGCTCAAATAATACAATGTGATTTGTCATGACTTGCTTCCTTTTACCATTGCAAAAAAATAGCCACACTGCCCGGAGTCAAGCTCAGCAAACAGCGTGGTTAAGGCATCGTTAACTTACCTCACAACAGGTTTGAAGTAAATCAGCGAAACTACTTTCTTAGTATAACACTTTCAGAATCATTGTCAATAGAAACGACTTGATTTTTTCAATTTTTTCAAGCTATTTCCAAGGGTTGTAAAATCGTCCGTGATTTTGCAAGATAAGTAGTAAACTAGCTACTAAAAACAAAGCTGCCAAGAACAAGGTAAGATAGTCTCCTTTTTTCAAAGCCTGATAACTATACCAAGTCCGCTTTTTCTCTTTCCCAAAGCGGCGAAGCTCCATGGCAGTCGCGATGGTATCAATGCGTTCTAGCGAGCTAAAAATCAAGGGAGTGATAATGCGCAGATTGCCTTTGATTCGTTGCATAAGAGAAGCTTTCTTGGATAATTCCATCCCACTCGCTTCCTGAGACATCTTGATAGTAAAGAATTCTTCCTGCAAATCTGGAATATAGCGCAAGGTCAGGCTGACAGAATAGGCAATCTTATAAGGCACACCAATTTGATTTAAACTAGAAGCAAACTGACTAGGGTGGGTTGTCATCAAAAAAATAATAGCCAGAGGAATGGTGCAAAGGTACTTAATAGCCAGATTTAACAGGTATAGTTTTACCTTATAGCAAATTTCCTACTAAAAACTCTGGTGATTAGCTAGTAGGTGCATTTTTTCTTGAAAAAAGGTATGATAGTTACATAATGAAGAAGTAGGTTTTATTATGAAAATTATCCTTGTCGGAGGGGGAAAAGTTGGTTCTGCCCTCTGTCGCTCCTTGGTTGCAGAAAAGCATGATGTTTTGCTGATTGAGCAAGACGAAGCTGTTCTCAATCATATTGTTAATCGCTTTGATATCATGGGTATCCTTGGTAACGGGGCCGATTTTACCATCCTTGAGCAAGCCAGTGTCCAGGATTGTGATATCTTTATCGCCCTGACTGAATACGATGAAGTCAACATGATTGCAGCTGTTCTAGCCAAAAAAATGGGAGCTAAAGAGACCATCGTTCGTGTGCGGAACCCTGAATATTCTAACTCTTATTTCAAGGAAAAGAATATTCTCGGTTTTTCTCTTATCGTTAACCCTGAGCTCTTGGCTGCTCGTGCTATCGCGAATATCATTGACTTCCCCAACGCCCTCTCTGTCGAACGTTTCTTTGGTGGACGGGTCAGCTTGATGGAATTCACTGTTAAATCCTCCAGTGGTCTTTGCCAAATGCCCATTTCTGATTTTCGGAAAAAATTTGGCAATGTCATTGTCTGTGCGATAGAGAGGGATCATCAAATTATCATTCCAAGCGGTGACATGACTGTACAGGATAAAGATAGAATCTTTGTCACTGGTAACCGTGTTGACATGATGCTCTTCCATAATTATTTCAAGTCTCGCGCCGTAAAGAGCCTTCTCATCGTCGGGGCTGGAAGAATTGCCTATTATCTACTAGGCATCCTCAAAGATAGTCGTATCGATACTAAAGTCATCGAAATCAATCCTGAAATCGCTAGCTTCTTTAGCGAGAAATTCCCAAACCTCTACATCGTTCAAGGAGATGGTACCGCAAAAGATATCCTGCTGGAAGAAAGTGCTCAAAACTATGATGCCGTTGCGACTCTAACAGGGGTCGATGAGGAAAATCTGATTACCTCTATGTTCCTTGACAGGGTAGGTGTGCAGAAAAATATTACTAAGGTCAATCGTACCAGTCTCCTCGAGATCATCAATGCGCCTGATTTTTCAAGTATCATCACACCTAAAAGCATCGCTGTAGATACAATCATGCACTTTATTCGTGGTCGGGTTAATGCCCAGTATTCAGACCTTCAGGCTATGCATCATCTAGCCAATGGCCAAATTGAAACCCTGCAATTCCATATCAAAGAAGCTAATAAGATGACTGCCAAACCTCTTTCTCAACTGAAATTGAAAAAAGGGGTTCTGATTGCAGCTATCATTCGAAAGGGCAAGACTATTTTCCCAACTGGGGAGGATATGCTGGAAGTTGGAGACAAGCTCCTAGTAACAACCCTGTTGCCAAACATCACCAAGATTTATGACTTGATTGCGAGGTAAGAAATGAATAAAAGTATGATTCGTTACCTCCTTTCAAAATTACTTTTGATTGAAGCTGTTCTTCTTTTGGTTCCTGTGTCTGTCGCTCTCTATTACCGTGAATCGAGCCAAGTCTTTACGGCCCTCTTTTCAACAATAGGGATTCTCGTATTACTAGGCGGTTCAGGAATTTTACAAAAGCCAAAAAATCAACGGATTTATGCTAAGGAGGGAATCTTGATTGTGGCCCTCTGTTGGATCCTTTGGTCCTTCTTTGGCGGTCTCCCCTTTGTCTTTGCTAGACAAATTCCCAGTGTTATCGATGCTTTTTTTGAAATCAGTTCTGGCTTTACAACTACTGGAGCAACTATTCTGAACGACGTTTCGGTCCTCAGCCGTTCCCTCCTCTTCTGGCGAAGTTTTACCCACTTGATTGGAGGGATGGGAGTGCTTGTTTTTGCACTTGCTATTATGGATAATGCCAAAAATAGTCACCTAGAAGTAATGAAGGCTGAGGTTCCTGGTCCTGTTTTCGGTAAGGTTGTATCCAAACTTAAAAACACTGCCCAGATTCTCTATCTCCTTTATCTAGCTCTCTTCTCCCTCTTTGTCATCATCTATTATCTGGCTGGCATGCCCCTATTTGATAGTTTTGTCATTGCTATGGGAACAGCGGGAACTGGGGGCTTTACCGTCTATAACGATGGAATTGCCCACTATGGTAGCTCACTGATTACCTATCTGGTTAGTATCGGAGTTCTGGTTTTTGGGGTAAATTTCAACCTTTATTACTACCTCATGCTCCGTCGTGTCAAGGCCTTCTTTGGTGACGAAGAACTTCGGGCTTACTTGGTCATCGTGCTGGTTTCGACAGGCTTGATTAGCCTCAATACCCTCTATCTCTACTCAGGATTTTCCAAGAGCTTTGAAATGGCCTTCTTCCAGGTTTCCAATATCATTACAACGACTGGTTTTGGTTACGGAGACATTACCAACTGGCCCCTCTTCTCCCAGTTTATCCTCCTCTTCCTCATGGGAATCGGTGGTTCTGCTGGTTCAACCGCAGGTGGACTCAAGGTTATTCGAGGCCTCATCCTTTCAAAAATTGCTAAAAATCAGATTTTGTCAATCCTATCGCCCCACCGTGTTTTGACCCTCCATGTTAATAAAACGGTGATTGACAAAGATACCCAGCATAAGATTCTCAAGTACTTTGTCATCTATTCTATGATTTTGCTATCCCTTATCTTTATTGTCAGCCTAGATAGCAATGATTTTCTGGTTGTGACCAGCGCTGTCTTTAGCTGTTTCAATAATATCGGACCTATTCTAGGAACCACTTCTAGCTTCTCAATCTTTAGTCCTATCTCAAAAATTCTCCTCTCCTTTGCAATGATTGCAGGGCGCTTGGAGATATACCCAATCCTACTTCTCTTTATGAAGAGAACTTGGTCTAAGAGATAAAATACAACCACACCTTGTGTCTTACAAAGTGTGGTGTTTTTCTTTATCCCAGAACCAATTCATCACTGACTAGACTTTGGCCACTATTTTTCTGGAAGAGATGCATGAGATCTTCAACTGTCAGATGCTTTTTCTCCTCTCCCTTGACATCCACCACTATCTTGCCTTGATAGAGCATAATGAGACGATTACCATACTCAATCGCATGGTTCATATCATGGGTAATCATCAAAGTCGTCAACTGATGGTGTTCCACAATCTTTTGCGTCAAATCCATCACCATTTGACTAGTTTTTGGATCAAGGGCCGCAGTATGTTCATCCAAAAGCAAAAGTTTGGGTTTCACCAGAGCTGCCATGACTAGGGTCAAGGCCTGTCTTTGTCCTCCTGAGAGATATTGAGTATCTACTTTCAAGCGATTTTCAAGGCCAATATTCAGCTCTTTCAAGGCCTCTTGGAACTGGATTCTATCCTTCTCCTTCACTCCCCAACCAAGCCCTCTCTTCTGCCCGCGTCTCAAGGCAATAGCCATATTCTCCTCAATCGTCAAACGAGAAGCTGTTCCCATCTTAGGATCTTGAAAAACACGGGCGATATCCTTGGCTCTCTTTCTTACACTCAGATTTTTAATGGATTTACCTGCCAATAAAAGGTCCCCTTCATCCACCGATAGATTGCCAGCCAAGATATTCATCAAAGTGGATTTCCCTGCTCCATTTCCACCAATCACAGAGATAAAATCTCCCTCTTCAACTTCTAAATCTAATCCTTTGAGGACATGGTTCTCATTGACCGTCCCTGCTTCAAATGTTTTGTGAATATTTTCAAGTGTTAACAAACTTGCCATAACTTTCTCCTCCTATTCATTTCTCAATTTTAGACCACGAATCTTTAATCTCTTTTGCAATTCTGGCGCAAATAAAACTAAGGCTAACAAGATTGCATTAAAGAGACGAACCAGGTTTTGATCTAGATTTGGAATTTCATAGATATTTAAAATAATCAAACGGTAAACAATGGCACCGATTCCGATGGATAACAAGCGACCTCCTATGGTCAAATCGTGAATCAAGACTTCCGCAATAATGACTGCACTCAAACCAACAACGATGGTTCCTGTCCCAGAGGTTACATCAGAAAATCCATCATTTTGAGCGAACAAGGAACCACATAGGGCAATCAAGCCGTTTGAAATCATGTAACCAACAATCTTCATGGTGTCTACATTGACCCCATTGGCCTCACTCATCGGAATATTGTCCCCAGTCGAACGCAAGACCAAGCCAATCTCCGTTTTCATCAAAAGAGTCAAAACTAGACAAACAAGTAAGAGACAGGCCAAACTGAATGAGAAAACAGCTTCTTCAGTTGTCAGCCCCAAGCTCGCCAATTGTTTAAAGACAGTTGAAGAATCTCCCAAGGAAAGATTGGGCACACTTCCCATGATTTTAATATTGATCGAATAGAGCCCTGTCAAGGTCACAATCCCTGTCAAGAGAGCTGGGATTTTCATCTTGGTGTGGAGCATACCTGACACAAGACCAGCAATCATACCTGCCAGCAAAGCAAGTAAGGTCGCAATCCAAGGATTTGTCCCTGCCTGTATCTGCGATACGACGACAGCTGCGCCCAGAGGAAAGGCTCCTTCAGCAGTCATATCCGCAATATCCAAAATACGGAAAGTCAAGTAGACCCCAATCGCCATAATCGACCACAATAAACCTTCTGATAAACTAGATAATACAAAATTCATCTTAAACCTCCTTATTCCTTGCCTTCTAACTTACTAATATCAATTCCCAATGCATCTGCCATTTCTTGATTGGTATGCAATTCCAGTTTTTCAGGCAACTCAACTGCTATATTTTCTGGCTTCTCACCTTTTAAGACACGAACCAGCATTCTTGCTGTCTGACGTCCCAATTCTTCATAATTGGTTCCGTAGTTATACAAGCCACCAACCGCAACCATTTCTGTTGAACCACCGAATACTGGAACCTTGTGTTTAATAGAAACCTGCTTGACTGTTTCCATGGTTGATGAAATGATATTATCCGTTGGTACAAAAACCATATCCACCTCTGCCATCAAGCTTTCTGCAGCCGCCTTGACGTTGTTACTGTCCAAGATTGTTTTTTCAACAACGGTAAAGCCTTTTTCTTCCAGAAGGCGCTTAGCTTCATCCTTTTGGACAACTGAATTGGGCTCGCTCTGAGTATAGAGGATTCCAATTGTTTTAGCTTTTGGCAAGACTTTCTTTATCAAATTGATTTGGGTTGAAATGGCATCTGATGACTGATCGCTTGTCCCAGTTACATTGCCCCCAGGATGTTCTCTTGACTCAACCAACTTGGCACTGACAGGATCCGTTACCGCTGAAAAGATAACAGGTGTCGTTTGCGTTGTATTAGCCAAGCTCTGAGCAGAAGGCGTTGCGATAGCTAGAACGACATCACTAGATTCTGCTAGTTGCTGGGAAATCGTTTTTAGATTTCGTTGTTCTCCCTGTGCATTTTGCAAATCAATCTCAATATTTTCCCCTTCAACATAGCCTTGTTTGGCCAGCTCATCCACAAACCCTTCTCTAGTAGCGTCCAAAGATTGATGGGTAATAAATTGTGAAATACCGATACGAAAAACATCTTTTTTCTTATCTGCCTTCAACTGATGCAAACTAATCAGAGAGGTCAAGAGGATTCCCACTACCAAGAGGGGGGCTAGTAATTTTCGAACAACTTTCATAATGAAACTCCTTCTCAGAAAAGATAAAATAAAAAACCGCCTAGATACTATCTAAACGGATGCTTGAAATAATCTAACAAGTTATAACTTTGCTAGTCCATTTAGATATTCATCTATATGGACCACAATCAAAAATCTTAGCCACATAGATACAAACAAATTGCTTGAACTGTTTGCATCCATGGTGACATGTCTACAAACACTATCTAAAGTAGCTAAAGTAAAAGTTTTGATTCATCGTTACAGCTTGTCTCTTATTCATTTCTTTTTCTGCTTTCTTTTTTGATGTTTCCCATCTTACCACCTTTTTTATCAGCTGTCAAGAATATTTCAGAATTTTTTAAAATTTTTCGAAAATTCTTTCGAAAACTCTTTCAAAGTTTTTCCAAATCAATCCAACAAAAAAAGGTTTATAATTTCCATAAAAGTTGACATGGAAATTATAAAACCATTATTAGTTTAACCCTTGTTGATAACGTGCCAATTCGGCTTGGTTAGCCCAAACATAGTGACCTGGACGGATTTCTACCATAGATGGCTTATCTGTCTCATAATCATGTTGATCTGGATCATATACTTTCAAGACCTTCTTGCGTTCCAAGATTGGATCTGGGATAGGTACCGCTGAAAGCAAAGCCTGAGTATATGGATGAATTGGATTGTTAAACAATTCTTCTGTTTCTGCAACCTCTACAATAACACCCTTGTAAATAACCGCGATACGATCTGAAATAAAACGAACAACCGACAAGTCATGGGCGATAAAGAGATAGGTCAAGCCAAGTTCTTTTTGGAATTTTTTGAGCAAGTTTAAGACTTGAGCACGAACAGAAACGTCCAAGGCTGAAATGGGCTCATCCGCAATAACAAAGTCTGGTTGCATAACCAAGGCACGGGCAATACCGATACGTTGACGTTGACCACCTGAGAATTCATGAGGGTAACGAGTCAAGTGCTCAGCAAGAAGACCTACTTCACGGATAATATTTTGAACTTTCTCTTTACGTTCTTCTTCATCCTTGAACAGATGATGATTGTAAAGACCTTCAGAAATAATATAATCAACAGTAGCACGTTCATTCAAACTTGCTGCAGGGTCTTGGAAAATCATCTGGATTCGACGAATCAATTCCGCAGCTTGTTCACGCGATTTCTTACCATTAATCTTTTGACCATCAAAAATGATATCACCATTACTTGTATCATTTAGACCAATGATGGCACGACCAATAGTTGTTTTCCCACTACCTGACTCACCTACAAGCGAGAAAGTTTCTCCCTTGTTGATAAAGAAGTTAGCATTTTTAACCGCGACAAACTTCTTACTTCCTTCACCGAAGGAAATTTCTAAATCTTTGATTTCTACTAATTTTTCAGACATTTCCTTCCTCCTAGTCAGCCAGATGGGCAAATCCCATTTTTTCACGGATCTTATCATGGAGATTTGCAATCACAGCTGGTTTTTCTACTTTTGGAGCATCCTCATGAAGTAGCCAAGTTTTAGCCCAATGTGTCTCTGATACTGAGAATTGAGGAGCTTTTTGTTCAAAGTCAATCTGCATTGCATAGTCAGAACGCAAGGCAAAGGCATCCCCTTTCAGGTCAGTATAAAGTGACGGAGGTGTTCCTGGGATTGAGTAAAGATCCCCTTTATCATCAGCAAGCTGAGGCAAGCTAGACAAGAGACTCCATGTATATGGATGGCGAGGGTCATAGAAGACTTCCTCAACAGTTCCATACTCAACGATTTCTCCTGCATACATAACCGCTACCTTATCCGCAATACTTGCTACCACACCAAGGTCGTGGGTGATAAAGATTGTTGTGAAATGGTACTCGTTTTGTAAAGATTTTAGCAAATCAATAATCTGTGCTTGGATAGTCACATCCAAGGCAGTCGTTGGCTCATCACAGATCAAGACATCAGGTCGGCAGGCAAGGGCAATCGCAATAACGATACGTTGACGCATTCCTCCAGAATATTGGAATGGGTATTCATCAAAACGTCTATCTGCGTCTGGAATCCCAACCTTATTCATGTAGTCAATCGCCAATTCTTTCGCTTCTTTAGCTGTTTTTCCTTGGTGTTTTACAATAACTTCTGTAATCTGACTACCAATTGTTTTAATTGGGTCCAAACTAGTCATTGGATCTTGGAAGATAGTCGCAATCTTAGCGCCACGAATTTGTTCCCAATCCTTGTGAGAAGATAAAGCTGTCAAATCTTGACCACGGTAGTCAATACTACCTTGGGCAATGCGACCGTTTTCTTCAAGCATACCTGTGAATGTCTTTGTCAAAACAGATTTCCCTGATCCTGACTCACCTACCAAGGCTAATACTTCTCCTTCAACTAGTTCAAGGGAAACGCCGCGAATGGCTGTCAATACTTTGTCACGAACGTCAAATTCCACGACAATATCGCGAGCAGTCAAAATTACATTTTTTTCTTTTGTCATTTCTACTCCTATCTATGTGTACGTGGATCACTAGCATCCGCTAAGTTTTGACCAACTACGAAAAGGGATAAGGATACCAAGACAAGAGTTGTCAATGGAATCCAGAACAAGTAAGCATTGGTTGTTACGTTTTGTGAATAATCCGAAATCAAACGACCCAAACTTGGCACGGTAATTGGTAATCCAAGACCGAAGAATGACAAGAAGGCTTCGTATGAGATAAAGCTTGGAAGCATTTGAGTCATGGTTGTCACAATAACAGATACCAATTGAGGCATGATATTTTTGGCAACAATCTTCAAGGTTGGTGTTCCCAGAGTACGTGACGCCAAGTTGTATTCCAAGTCACGATAACGCAAGATTTGCACACGGATCATGAAGGCAATCCCAATCCATGTCGTCACACTCATGGCAAAAATCAGATTCCAGAATCCAGCTCCGATTGAGTAAGTCAAGACAATGACAATCAAAAGAGATGGGATGTTTGAGATGACGTTATAAACTTCCATCATCACGCGGTCAACTGATTTTGAAATTCCCCAAATACCACCGACAAAAACACCGATAACCAAGTTAATTACTGTCGCAATCACAGAAATGAGGATAGAGTTACGAGCTCCGAACCAGACACCGTCAAAAAGAGATTTACCGTTACTGTCTGTACCGAACCAATGCTCAGCATTTGGCTTGATATAACGAGCACTAAAGTCGTTTACCTTGCTGACATCATTGAAATCAAACTTAGAAAACATTGGGTAGATGAAACTCATCAAAATGATAGCTACCAAGATTCCCAACATGACTACAGTTGATTTCTTCTTCATAAATTGTCTAAACACTGAACCCCAGTATGAATAAGCTGGCGCATCAATAGCTTCAGAGGCAAAATCGTCACGTTTTACAAACTGAAATTTTTCTTTATCGATTGTAGACATTATTTGCCTCCTTTCTCAGTCAATTTAATACGTGGGTCAATAATAGTCATCCAAATATCTCCCAAAAGAAGTGAGAAGATAGAAATACATGTAAAGATGAAGACAAGACCAACGACCATAGAGTTATTAGATGCTTTTACAGAGTCAATCAACATTTTACCCATACCTGGGAAGGCGAAGACTGTTTCAGTAAGGGTTGCACCACCAATAACCCCGATAACGGCACCAGGAATTCCTGAAACCAGCGGAACCATGGCATTTTTAAAGATGTGTTTGTTTGAAATTTCTTTTTCAGACAAACCTTTGGCACGAGCAAAACGAACAAAGTCCTGTGATTGCAAGTCAATCATGTAACGACGAATCCAAATAGCTGTACCAGGAGCACCCAACAAACCAAGAATCACTGCTGGTAAAACATACGAACGCCAATCTCCAGCACCCAAAATAGGGAATGAATCTGGAAGACCAATTGATGATCCAATCAAACGAACAATGTAAACCAAGGCAATGGTTGGAAGGGCCATCAAGAAGGTCAAAAACCCTGTTGAGAAGCTATCAATCCAAGTATTCTTGAAGCGAGCCATAGCTGAACCAAGTGGCACGGCAATCGCATAAGAAATCACCAAACCAATCAATCCAACGACTGCAGAGCTAGCAATCATAGAAGGATATTGGTAGTTGCTTTCAGTTGCAGTATATGGGTCATCTTTCCCATAGTTAGCTACTTCACGAGAATCAGCCTGACTAGGCGATTTGTAGGTTCTTGAGTAAATATTTACAGAAGAAGTTTTCTTACCTGTTGGGAACTGAACTTGAGATGTTTTTGTTTGCCCTTGTCCTTGAGTAATGACCTGTAAAACAGGGCTATTAGCATAGGTTGGATAAGAGTCACCTAAATTAATGTTCACAAAGTTTTGATGCACAAACGGGAACTGACTGTTGAAGTACAAGAGATATTTGTGTTTTGTTCCTGAACCGACCAAGGACCATCCGATCGCTGGATCGTTTTCAAAACGAAGATAACGTTTCAAGTCTGGATTTTCAGGGTCTTGAATTTTATTTGTATGATCAATGTCAATCAAGTTAGCATAGAAGTGAAAAACACGTTCAAAAATCGGGATTTCACGCGTAGCGTAGAATTGGCCACTTTCAGTAAATTCTCCCAGGGTCCAACCATGACCGATTTGTTTGATGTATTTTTCATAGATAGCCTTGTTGGTATCATTGGCTTCAACTGTTACAGAAGCATCCATCTGGCTAGCTTTTTCTTGCAACTCTTTGGTATCGTAGTACTCGATATAGCCCATACGCTCATAAACGGTATTCTCATAGTTATCACGTTTATCAGCAGTTGTAGCAATCTTGTTATAGTTGGTATCCTGTTTGAAAATCAATTTTCGAGGAACCATTGTATAGATAATCGTGTAAGTCAAGGTTGTTACTAAGAAGATAGAAACCAAGGACCGCAAAACACGCATAAAAATATATTTTTTCATATCATTTCCTTTAAAAATCCCAAAAGAACCTTCTCCTCATGGAGAGAAAGTTCTATTGAAAATTATTTACTTCACATGACTTGCCAATTCTTTTTGAGCTTTTTCGTTTGACTCAGTCTTTTCTTTCAACCATTTTTCACGAGCTTTTTCATACTCTTCTTTGGTGATTGCTTTTTCACCAACTTCAGTGTACTTCAAGTATCCTGAATTTTCACCTTTAAGGCCGGCTACAGAATATGAAGAGCTAAATGGTAGAACTTTTGAAACATATGAAACGGCTGTTTCTTTAGGAGAAGCCATTACTGGAATTGTCAAAGCATTGTCAGTCAACCAAGCTTGTGCCACCGCGTATTTTTCATAACGTTTTTGAACATCTTGGTTTTCGCTGTTTGCGTCATCAAGTAATTTTCCATAGTCAGCTAAACCAAGTTTGCTTACTACTGATGCATCTGTGTTTTGGTCAATACCAAGGTAAAGGCGAGTGCTTCCTCCCTTAAGGACGAATTGATCCAAGAAAGTAGAAGGATCTTGATAGTCCGGGTTCCATCCTAGCAAGGTATGGATATCCCAGTCTTGCTCTTTAGCTGTTGGAGCGCTAAATGAAATTGGTAAAGCTTCTGCTTGAGTCATTTGTTGTAAGTCTACAACAACATTATCTGAACCCAATACTTTTTCAATTGATTGTTTCAATGATTGAACACGGTTTACAACCGCTGTTGATTCTTGGATAACCAGGGCATCCAAGTGGATTGGGAATTCAACACCTTCAGCTTGTAGACTTGATTTGGCTTTAGCAAAGACTTCTTTCGCTTTTTCTTCATTGTAAAGGCCATTTTGAGAATCTGCTAGAGACACGTTTGACCAAGTAGAAGAATTTGTCTTAGCCAAGCTATCTTGTACCAATTCACCAAATGTTTTCTTACCAACTTGAAGATTATAAGGTGCAAACGTATTACGGATGGCTACTGCAGCTCCATCAGTACCATTTGTTTGAGCTGAGTAAGAATTGCGATCGACAGCAAAGTTCAAGGCTTGACGGAATTCCTTGTTTAGCAATGCTTTCTGAGTAGATGTCTTTTGGGTATCACTTGTTTTGGCAGTGTGGTTATAGGTTGTACGGCCATAATTCAAGCTGACAGTTGCAACACCCGCTCCTGGTTCATTAAAGTAAATGTTATCTTTAAAGTCAGCTGCATATTTTTCATATGTAGAACTTGTAGGGAAGATACGAGCCTTGCTATATTGACCATCAGCAAAACCTTTAGCAATCACATCTTGGTCCTTACCATCCCAGAAAGTGAACTTAACGTTCTCAATTTTTACATTTTCTTTGTCCCAGTAAGCATCATTTTTAGCCATCTCGATAGATGATTTTGGAGTTACAGATTTTAAGACAAATGGACCGTTATAAAGAATAGAGTTAGCATCGGTTGGGGCACCAAAACCTTCACCTTTTGAAGTTAAGAATTCTTCATTAACCGGCATCAAAACACCACTAGTGGTCTTATCATTCCAGAAAGTTTCTGGCTGGTTCAAGGTATATTCTAGTGTTTGATCATCAAGTGCTTTTACTCCAACGGTTGAAAAATCGCTTGTTTCACCCTTGATATAGGGTTCTAATCCCTTAATAGAAGAGCTAACGATTGAAAGTCCTTTTGATTTTCCATCTACGGCATGTTTCAAACCAGTAACGAAGTCTTTAGCAGTTACAGGAGCGTATTCTTCTCCCTCTGCTGTAACCCATTTAGCATCCTTACGGATTTTATAGGTATAAGTCAAACCATCTTTTGAAACTGTCCATGATTCAGCAATAGAAGGAACCAAGTTACCATATTTATCATTAGCCAACAAACCATCTACAGCATTTGTTGTGACGAATGATGTTGAATCGATATTGCTGACGATATAATCCAAAGTTTCTGGATCTGTTTGATAAACATATTGGTAATCTTTTGCTAATTTAGCATTATTTGAACTAGTGTTTGAACACGCAGCTAGAACTCCTGACGCTAATAAGGTAGCTCCCGCTACAGCAAGCACTTGACTTTTTTTCATTTATTTACTCCTCTTATAAATAAAGTATAGGTTATCATCAATTATATCATAGATTTCAAGAAAAGTAAACGAATTTTCAGAATATTTAGGCTTATTGATACAAAAAATCTGAAAAAGCTATTGACTGAAAATCATTTTCAAGGTATAATAATAAACGTTAAGGCGGTATAGCCAAGTGGTAAGGCACGGCTCTGCAAAAGCTTGATCGTCGGTTCAAATCCGTCTACCGCCTTCTTTAACTTGATTTATCAGGTTTCATTTAAACAGAAAGCCCAATTTAAAGGGCTTTTTTCTTTTTCCTTGAATAAATACGTATAACTTACAAAAACTTTTGGGGTGAATTTGGGGCAGACTTCTTTTTAGGAGACAATCTTTTGATACTCAATGAAAATCAAAGAGCAAACTAGGAAACTAGCCGCAGGCTGTACTTGCGTACGGCAAGGCGACGTTGACGCGGTTTGAATTTGATTTTCGAAGAGTATGAAATCAACTGAAAAAAGCTTCGTCACGCCTGGTGACAAAAGCCTCTAGTTTACTCTGTTTCTTCTTCTATTTCAACTTCGGTAATTTGGACTTTTACCTTGGTAACACGTCCATTTTTCACTTTATCATTGGTTAGGATAAGCTGCTTGTTTTGACTGACTAATTCATAACTGAGTTTCTCAGTCGTTGGAATGGTCCCAACTCCTGTCAAATAGTAACCAGCGATGGTATCAACGTCATCACTTTCCAGTTCAACATCAAAGTAGTCATTAAAATCATTGAGATTCATGGTACCTTGAACAATGTAAGTACCATCGCCAATCTGATGAACATCTATTGCTGCTTTGTCCGTTTCATCATCGATTTCCCCAACGATTTCCTCTAAGAGGTCTTCCAGAGTCACCAAACCAGCCATCCCACCGTATTCATCTAGCAAGATTGCCATTTGTCTTTGGGTATTACGCAATTCTTTTAACAAGTCATCCACAAAAATAGTTTCAGGAACAAAGAGTGGATCTTGTAAGATTTTCTTCCAAACAATATTGTCAAAACCGTCCACAAAACCCGCCTTAAGGAGACTCTTGGTGTGAATGATCCCAATCACATTGTCCTTATCCCCATCATAGACAGGGATACGAGAATAATTTTGTTTTAAAATACTTTGGATGATGGTTTGACTATCATCCTGAATATCGACCATAAAGGCATCCGTTCGAGGAACCATGACTTCTCTGGCCATTAATTCGTCCAGTGAAAAAATTCCTTGTAACATTTCAATTTCGTCAGCATCTAGTGTTTCTTCACTATTTGTCAGCATGTATTCAATTTCATCACGGGTCATTTTTTCATCAGCATCGTCAAAGGTCATAGGAGTCAAGCGACTCAAGAGATTGGTAGATGCAGACAAGAGCCAAACAAAGGGACTAACTAGTTTCCCCAGCCCAATGATAACTGGCGCTGTACGAATCGCCAAGGCATCCTTTAGATTAAGAGCGATTCTCTTAGGATACAATTCCCCAAAAACGATGGAAATATAAGTCAAAAATGCTAAAGATAGAAAACTTGCAACGGCATAAGCTGTTTCGCCATTTCCAAGCCAAGATGCAATTTCTCGTCCCAGAGTTTCTGCCAAACTCGCCCCTGATAAGATCGTAATCAGGGTAATCCCTACTTGAATGGTTGATAAAAAGTGGTTAGGATTTTCTAGTACCTTCAGCAGACGGATATAGCGTCTATCTCCTTCTTCTGCCTTTTGTTCAACTCGCGCACGGTTAAGTGAAACCATGGCCATTTCTGTGGCTGAGAAAAAGGCATTTAACACCGTCAAGATAAACAATAAAACAAATTGTAGCAACAAATTCTGACTACTTGGGTCTTCCATAGTTCTTCTCCTAAAATAGTATCTTATCCTTTATTATATCACAAAATATAGTCCAGTACATATTATTTTTTCTCATACTCTTCGAAGGTCTCTTCAAACCACGTCAGCTTCATCTGCAACCTCAAAGATGTGCTTTGAGCAACCTGCGGCTAGCTTCCTAGTTTGCACTTTGATTTTCTTTGAGTATCAGTGTCTATTGTAGCCCTGCTTAAACTAGTAAAAAAGAACTCCTATATCCACAAGTGACATAGGAGTTTATGTTATCTTTTACTGAGTTACCGTTACTTCTCCAGTTCGGTAATCCAGTTGAAGACCTTTTTGAACATTGGGAACTAGAACATTAAATTCCAATTCTCCGTCTGAAGACTTGGCTTCAATCTGTGAAGCTGAAGGAACTAAATCCTCGTTTGAAGCGTAATAAAGGGTTACACGGTAACGGACACGCTTGTTTTGGTCCAAGGCTTTACGTACCATGCTTTCATAGTAGTTTTGACCAGTCGAATCCTCGGCTTGAGCCTGATTTGCCCAGGCTGTTTGAACAGCAATGTTTTTAGGATTGCTTGTCGAGGCATCAAAACCATCCAAGCCACCGATTAAGGCATAGCCTAACAAGTGACCTCTATCAACCGCATGGGTATAAGACCCCTTTAGATTCTTAACCTGATGCCAGCCTGGAGGAGTCCATGAAGTCGAACCATTCCCAGTTTCTTCACGATTCTTGTACTGGCGAGTAGCCTTAGACAAGAGGGCATTAGCTACGGTTGGCACTGTTTCCTTGCCCACTGTCTTTGTTTTATTATCAGCGTAAGGTTTACTTGAAACCTTGGCATCTAGATTTGTTTTATTACCATTGACGATAAAAGCACCTGAGCCATTCCACTCAAGACTCCCTTTTATTTGACTCTTGACCGCGTCTGTTAAGACACTTTCTGCCAATGCTTGACTAGGAGCTTCAGACGCTTGTTTTTTCTGACTAACCTTTGTTTTAGGACTATTAGCTGTCGATTGCATCTGCTTGATATAATAGCTTCCCGCAGATAAAAGCAATAACACTAGCAGTCCGATCAGTGTCTGTCTTGTTTTTTTATCCATTTTTCTCCTTATCTCTAGAAAAAGACTGGTTCTCCAGCCTAATTTCCTGTAAATTTATGAATCAATTCCTGCCATTTTGCTGGAGACAGGATAGCCCATGGATCTTGACCCTTGCCCAAGATTCCATAACCTACCATTAAGCCGATTCCTAGGGCTAGAGCACCTAAAAACAGTACCAAAATGACTAGAAGTAAACGCTTGATTACGTAGCTTGATTTCTTATTCATCTTCATCACTTGCCTCAATCCGCTGAATCTTAGCACCTAGCTGCGCCAACTTCTCATGGAAACGGTAGTAACCTCTATCCAAGTGAACCAATTTACCGACCACAGTTTCTCCTTGCGCTACCAAACCTGTCAAAATCAAGGCTGCGCTAGCACGAAGGTCAGTTGAAAGAACTTCTGCTCCCTGCAGAGGCTGTCCACCAATAATACGAGCTGTGTCACGGATAATCTCAGAGTGTAAGCCCATGCGACGCATTTCTTCTAGGTGTTGGAAACGATTTTCAAAAACTGTCTCCACCATAGTTGATTCGCCTTTTGCGACGGTCATCAAGGCTGTAAATTGAGCCTGCATATCTGTTGGAAATCCTGGATGGGGCAAGGTTTTCACATGAACAGCTTTTAGATTTTCTAGTTGAGAGCGAACTCGAATCCCTTCAGTCTCCTCTGTCACTTCCACTCCCATTTCAAGCAATTTGGCAATCAAGGGACGGTTATGCTCCCAGACAGCGTCTCGAATCAAGACATCACCACCAGTCATGGCAGCAGCCACCATAAAGGTTCCAGCTTCGATACGGTCTTGGACCACATTGTGGGTCGTACCGTGAAGTTTCTCCACACCAGTAATGGTAATGGTCTCTGTACCAGCCCCTTTGACCTTGGCCCCCATTTCATTCAGTAGAATAGCTAGGTCAACAATCTCAGGCTCACGCGCAGCATTTTCAATCACTGTCACCCCATCAGCCAGCGTCGCTGCCATCATCAAGTTCTGCGTAGCACCCACACTTGGGAAGTCCATGTAGATATGAGTCCCATGTAAGCGATCAGCCTTGGCTTCGATATAACCAGCTGTCTGGCTAATCTTAGCCCCCATAGCTTCCAGACCTTTCAAATGAAGATCAATAGGACGGCTACCAATCGTACAACCACCCGGCATGGATACCTTGGCATGACCCACACGGGCAAGAATTGGTCCCAAGACAACGATAGATGCGCGCATCTTGCTGACATACTTGTAAGGAGCTTCCTCAGTGATATCGCCAGTCGCATCCACCTCGACAAGATGAGCTTTCTCATCAAAATCCACCTTAGCATTCAAACCACGAACCACCTGATTCATAGTGAAAACATCTGACAGGATAGGAACATTCTGCAAGACGGTTTTTCCTTCACTTGCTAGAATAGTAGCTGCCAACAAGGGCAAGACTGCATTCTTTGCTCCTTCTATCGTAACACTTCCTACCAGACGATTATCGCCACCTTGAACCACAATTTTTTCCATACTTATTTCCTTTACTCTTGATTTTATAATAATCCTCTAAGCGCTTCTTGCCACAACTGATACAAGCTGATAAAGAAAGAACTCATGATGTAGCCCATTACAATGCTGAAAAAGGCTACTAGTAAACGAACTTTTCTTGTATTCTCAGCTGTCACTTTTAAAACCTTTTCCCATCTAACAAGATCCTTTAAAAGGTAAAAACTCACATAAATAAAGAGCATGTGACTGCTTAGAGTGAATAATAATTGAACCATTTGACTATTATACCATCTTCTCTGTTTGTACGCTAGTTTGGAAACTTCCCTTAGAAATTAGGGATTGTTTTTCAAGTAATCAATCGCATCTTGTAGGGTTTTAACTGGCACGATTTTCATATCTGTCTTGATTGTTTTGGCTGCTTCTAGGGCTGTTTGGTAGTTGTTTTTCGCATCTGGATGCGCTTTTTGTTCTTCTTCGCTAACAGGGTTATCAGGGGCAAAGAAAATCGCGGCACCTTCTCTAGCCGAAGCTACAACTTTCTTATCAATACCTCCAATGTCCCCCACATTCCCATCGCGGTCAATAGTTCCTGTACCGGCAACAATGCGGCCATTACGAAGGCCCGGGTCAGCTATTTGGGTATAGATGGCCAGACTAAACATGAGGCCTGCACTTGGACCACCGATACCGGCTGTTGAAAAACGAATTGGGATATCACTGGTCACTTCTGTACGGTCAATCAAGCCGATTCCAATCCCATTTTTGCCATTTTCCAAGGTGATAATCTTACCTTCTGCAGACTTGGTTTGCCCATCCTCTTCATAGGTGACCTTGACGGAGTCCCCTAGTTTTTGAGAATTGACGTAATCAATCAAGTCTTTGGAACTGTCAAAGGTTTGATCATTGACTGCTGTGACCGTATCAGAGATGTTGAGAATCCCTTTAAAGGTCGAATTATCCGTCACAGTCAAAACATAAACCCCAAGATATTTAAGTTCAATATCTTTACCAGCTGTTTTTAGCCCTTGATACTTGGCCATATTTTGCGATGTTTGCATGTAGAATTGATTAATCCGCATAAATTCAACATCGGAAGAGCCACCTGTAGTCTCTTGGGCACTACGAATATCTGTAAAAGGCGTCAACCACGCATAAATCATATGGGATAAAGTAGCGTGCTGAACACCAACCGTAACGAATTGATAGGCACCAGCTTCCTTATCTTCTGTGTCATTGACTTTAAGGACTTGGCGAATATCTTCCGAACCACCTGGAACCTCTATATAGTAGGGCAAGGGCACTACAAATGCCAAGAAAGTCACAATCAAGGCCGCAATGACATATAAGGGCCATCTAATCTTTTTTTTCATTTCTTATTTCCTCCAAAATACTCTCGGGAACATAGCAAGCAATATCCTGACCAAACTTCAAAAGCTCTCTAACACCGGATGAACTGAGATAGAGATGTTCAGGTCGGCTATGTAAATAAATGGTCTCTATACCAGGAGACAGCTGATGGTTGTAGTGATCGAAACTAGCTTCATATTGCAAATCCGCTGCATTCCTCAAACCACGCACTAGACAAGTAGCCCCCAGTCTTTTTGCGACATCAACCACCAATTCATCATGAGAAGACACAACTTCAACATTTTCCAAATGTTTCAAAGCCTTTTCTAGCCCTCGTTTACGATTTTCGATAGGGAGAAATCCTTGTTTGTGGGGATTAAAAAAAATACCGACATAGAGCTTATCAAAAAGTCTGCTCGCCCGTTCAATGATATCCAGATGCCCATTTGTCATCGGATCAAATGAGCCTGTGAATAAGCCAATCTTATCTGACATAGACTGTCACCTTACTAATTCCATAAATTTTTTCCTTCCAGATGCCTAGACAGACAATTTCTTCTGGAAGCTCAACGGCCTTATCCGTCTCACACACGACCATGACATCTTCAGAAAAAAGCTCTTTCTCAGCCATTTTTTCAATATCTGCTACGATTTGTTCCTTGGCATAAGGAGGGTCTAAGAAAATGAGGTCGAATTCCCCAGATACCTGTTCTAATGCCCTTTCTGCATCCATTTTGAGGAGTTGAAATTTTCCAACTTCCTTGGTCATCTGAATATTTTCAGCCACGATAGCCTGAGCCTTACGGTCTCGCTCCACCAAAACAGCACTGGACATGCCACGCGATACTGCCTCGATAGATAAACCACCACTACCTGCATAAAGGTCCAAGACTCGTCCCCCTTCAAAGTAGGGACCAATCATGTTAAAAATGGCTCCCCTAACCTTATCTGAAGTAGGTCTTGTCGTCTTGCCTTCTAGTGTCTTGAGGGGGCGTCCCCCATAGATTCCTGATACGATCTTCATACCGTTTATTATACCAAATTATAGGCGAAAAGAGAAAGAAAACCGAACCTTGCGGTTCGATTCTCTACAAAATATTTTCGTAAGTATCGCGGACTTCTTGAGGCCAAACACTTGTTTGCACTTCTCCGATGTGTTTCTTGCGAAGTAGGAACATAGCCATACGAGATTGTCCAATTCCCCCACCGATTGTCAATGGGAATAGGCCGTTCAACAAAGCCTTGTGCCATTCCAATTCTAAACGGTCTTCATCACCTGTGATGGCAACCTGACGGCGAAGCGTTTCTTCATCTACACGGATTCCCATAGAAGACAACTCAAAGGCTCCACCCAAAGACTCATTCCAAACAAGAATATCGCCATTAAGACCCTTGTAGCCATTTTCAGACTCACTTGTCCAGTCATCGTAGTCTGGTGCACGTCCATCGTGCGGTTTACCGTCTGGTAATTCACCACCGATACCAATCAAGAAGACAGCGCCAAATTCTTTACAAATAGCATTTTCACGCTCTTTTGGTGTCAAGTCTGGGTAGCGTTCTACCAACTCTTCTGTATGGATGAAAGTGATTTGTTTTGGCAAGATAGACTCGATGTCATAGCGGGCTTCAACAGCTAGCTCAGTAAGGCGAATAGCCTTGTAAATCTTCTCAACTGTTTCTTTTAGATAAGCGATATTGCGTTTACCATTTGGGATAACTTTCTCCCAGTCCCACTGGTCAACATAAACAGAGTGGGTCGCATCTAACGAGTCTTCGTCTGGACGAAGAGCCTTCATGTGGACGAAAAGACCTTCACCTTCACCGAAACCAAAACGAGCCAAGGTATGGCGTTTCCATTTAGCAAGGGAGTGCACCACTTCATAAGTAGCATCAGGGATTTGGAGAACCTTGACCGATACGGCGTTCTCCACACCTGATAAGTTGTCCTGCATCCCGTCGCCGACCCTGCTCAAGATAGGACCTTGAACTTCGACAACTTCTAACTTATCTTTCAAATACTGGGTAAAAGTGTTTTTGACAAAGGAAATCTCTTCTTGTTGATGAATAAAACTTTTCTTCATAAACTACTCCTCAAAAAATTAATTAAAAGCATTATACACCTATTTCCAAGAAAAGAAAAGACCAAATATAAAAAAATCAGTGCTCCTTCGAACACTGATGTTAGGGACCTTCTAGTCATTACGACCAAAGATACGTAAAATACTTAGGAAAAGATTGATAAAATCAAGATAGATACTGAGAGCCATTGACACAACCCAACCTGTCGCTACACGGCCTTGTGATTGCTCATAAGCAAGGCGAATCCTTTGGTTGTCCCAAGCAATCAACCCTGAGAAAACCAAAACCATGGCTACGCTAATCATATAATCAAAGAAACCGCTAGCCAAGAAAACATTTACTACCATGGCAATCAGCAAACCGATAAGAGCTGCCATCATCGCTCGACCAAGCCCACTCAAATCTTTCTTGGTAAACATACCAACTGCCGCCATGACAAAGAAGAGAAGGGCGCTTGATACAAAGGCAGATAAAACTGTACCTGGAGTATAGAAGGACACCACAAAACTGAGGGTAAAGCCGTTTAATACTGAGTAAAGTAAAAATACTGGAAGAGCCGCTGGACTATTCTTTAAGGCCATGCTACTGGCAACAAAGACCAGAGCTAGCTCTGCTAAGGTTGCAATGGTCAACCAGAGACGTCCCTGCATCAAAAAGTAAACCAACTGAGATTGAAAGACCGTCAACATAAGGCCTGATACCAAAGCAGATAGTCCGATTCCCAGACCAACAAAGGCATAAACTTTAGCGTAAAATTGATTGAGACCTGCGCGGTCATGAATAATAGTGTGATTCATCTTTTCTCCTTTTCAATGAATATCTTTCCTTGATTATAACAAAGAAAGTTAAAATTAGCTTAAATGGAAAATTAAAATACCGGCTGCAACGGAAACATTCAAACTCTCCGCCTGTCCCTTCATGCAAATATGGACCAATTGATCTGCACTTTCAGCCATGAGGGGACTAATTCCTTGACCCTCATTCCCCATAACTAGTACAAAATTTTCTATAGGAACCAGTTCTCTGTAATCAACAGAATCTTTAGATAAGGTTGTTGCCAGCACTGGGATAGCAACCTCTTTGGTTTCCTTAAGAAGCGCTTGACTCGACATCCGGTAAATAGGCAGATGAAAATGACTGCCTTGCATCGAACGTAGGGTCTTGAGACTGTAGATATCTGCCGATTTATCTGAAACAATTACTCCAGTAAAGCCTGCTGCATCCGCAGTTCGAATGATGGTTCCTACATTACCAGGATCTTGCACATCTTCCAAAAACAAGAACTTGCCCTGACTAAAGTCAGCTTGCCCTACTTCTTCTTTTTGAACCACCGCAACAATTCCCTGTGGAGTCTGAGAATCCGCCAAATCTAGCAGAATATCCTCTGACACCCAGACAGTTTGCGGAAAAGCAACTAACTGTTCTCGATAACTTTCTAGGGCAAAGATTTTCTCAATCGTCACTCCAGCTTGAACAGCTTCTTCAAACAAGTGCCAGCCTTCAATCAAATAGGCAGATTTACGGTATTTTTTTTGGTGTAATTTCTTGGTATTTTTTACCACAGAATTGGCTTTTGAGGTTATAATAGTCATAGAAATATTATAACACAATCAAAGAGGTTTGGTATGCAAAAGGTTAGAATGATTGCCCAAGGTAGGGTACAGGGAGTCGGCTTTCGTTGGGGTGTTTACAGCCTGGCGCTTGAAATTGGTGGCATCACAGGTCGGGTATGGAATAACGACGATGGCACAGTGGAAATATTAGCCCAAGCAGACTCATCTGCTACCATGGCAAAATTTATCCAAGAAATCCGCAAAGGACCAACACCTTTTTCAAAAGTCAGCTACTTAGATGTCAAACTGAGCAACTTTCCTCCCTACCCTGACTTTAAAATCGCAAATTAGGTCTCTAGAACTATTGTATATTTTGTAAAAAAACAGTAGAATAGAAAGGTATTATTTTTAAAAGAAGGAATGAACAAATTGAAAGCTATTAAACGTTTTGCCCTCTCAGCTATGGGAGTGGCTATGTTGCTTGTCTTAACAGGCTGTGTCAATGTCGATAAGGCAACAGGCCAGCCAACAGGATTGGTTTGGAATACTATCGGAGCGCCTATGGCTGAAGCTATCAAGTACTTCGCTACTGATAAAGGTCTAGGCTTCGGTGTCGCTATCATCATCGTAACCATTATCGTGCGCTTGATTATCTTGCCACTTGGTATCTACCAATCATGGAAGGCAACGCTTCACTCTGAAAAGATGAACGCCCTCAAGCACGTCCTTGAGCCACACCAAACACGTCTCAAGGAAGCGACTACTCAAGAAGAAAAACTCGAAGCCCAACAAGCTCTCTTTGCAGCTCAAAAAGAACACGGCATCAGCATGTTTGGTGGTGTAGGATGTTTCCCTATCCTCCTTCAAATGCCTTTCTTCTCTGCAATTTACTTTGCTGCCCAATATACTGAAGGTGTTGCTCAAGCAAGTTACCTAGGAATTCCTCTAGGCTCTCCAAGTATGATTTTAGCTGCCTGCGCTGGTGTCCTTTACTATCTTCAATCACTCCTTTCACTTCACGGAGTAGAAGATGAAACGCAAAGAGATCAAATCAAGAAAATGGCTTACGTGAGCCCAGTCATGATTGCCGGCTTCTCCCTCATCTCACCAGCTAGTGTCACTCTTTATTGGGTTGTCGGTGGTTTCATGATGATTCTCCAACAGTTTATCGTCAACTATATCGTTCGTCCAAAACTTCGCAAAAAAGTCCGTGAAGAACTAGCCAAGAACCCACCAAAAGCACGTTCTTTCTCAACACCAAGTGGACGAAAAGACGTTACTCCTGAACAACCAACTGCTATCACAAGCAAGAAAAAACACAAAAATCGCAACGCTGGAAAACAACGTTCGAGATAAAGCTACGTAAATTATCCAATAATTAAAAAACGAATGAATGATAAATAGTTTTCATCAACTAGATATCATCATTCGTTTTTATTATCTACCGTTACATCTTATACTAGTCGAAAAAGTTAAATAGTTTAAAAGCTCACATATAAAAACTATTCAATCATAAATTAACAAGTAAATCACTATGATTTAATACAATTCACAGTTATTAAAACTTCTGCTCCCTCGTCTCTATTTCTAAGCTCAACTCGGCCTTTGTGTAGTTTTGCAACTCTACATACAAAACTTAGTCCAATACCATAATGTTGCTCTTTATACGATCTAGCTTTATCCATACGATAAAAGAGCTTTCCAAAATTAGTTAAAACTTCCTCTGGAAATTCCGAACCATTATTCCATATACCTATTTTCAATTCCTTCCCCTCTTGCTCTACTCTAATTTTAATTTTAGGATTCTGTTTATCAGCGTATTCCAAAGCATTTGTTAAAATATTTTGTATGGCACGAATCAGAAGAGATTGATTTATATAATAGTTTTCAGTTCCTTTCACATTTTGTTCAAAAGAAAACTTCATCTGATTTTTTATCAAAAAAGAGACTTCTTTCTCTAATTCATTGATAAAATCTGAAGAGGAATACTCCGTCCAACCTGTCTCATCATCATAATAGGTTTTAGAATAGTGAATCAATTGATTGAAATAATCTAGTAACTGTTGACTAGCTCTTTCTATATCTGCTAAGCATTCTTGAGATTGGTCGTTTTCAGTTATCGTCTGCAAAAATTCCACATTTCCCCTAATAATGGTTAAGGGAGTTTTTAAATCATGAGAAGCTGCTGAAACCTGAAACATCAAATCTTCCTTCTGCTGTTTCTCATTAACTATTAATTGTCGAATTCTATCTTGCATCACAATAATCCGATTTCCTGTCTCGCGAAATTCTTTAACCGTTAAACTTTCTGTACATTCCTTCTTCAACCACATACTATTTTCATAAATCAAAGTCATTTCATAACTCAGTTTTTTCAACAATTTTCCAATGTGATAACTTATTAGAACAATCAATAAAACACAAATATATATCCATGATGACACATTAAAAAAGATTGATAGAACACCACTATTGTTTAAAGTTTTCCCATCTTCATTTATTTGTATAGATACTGAAGCTAAGGGAATAAGATAGGCCATTAGTAAGCCAAGACTAAACTGCCAAATAATTCTCCAACAGGTTTCTCGAATTAATTGTCTAAAACTTTTGATTCTACCCATTGATATCCTCCACCGTATAAGGTTTTAATTGGATTTAATTGATAAGGTTTCAACTTTTGACGAATTTGATAAATGTACTCTGAAACCGAACGTAAGAGCGCTTCTGAACTTTGTGGATATAGATAATTATAAATTTCCTCAATAGAATATATTTTACTTGGGTTGCTTGCCAAAAGATTCACTATGTCAAATTCCCTCCTTGTCAGAGCAATCTTATCATCGTTTACAAATAGTTCCTTACTATCCGTATATAGTATAAGCTTCCCAATCTTTATTTGATGAACATTTCCTTTAATCCGTTCTTCACGACGTAAGTGCATTTTAACACGTGCTAACAATTCTTGCATACTAAAGGGCTTCATAATATAATCATCAGCACCTGCATTAATTCCAGCTACTAAATCTTCATCCATATCCTTAGCAGTTATAAAACAGATAGGAACAGTTATCTGCTCGCGAATCATCTGACAGATTTCTAAACCACTAACAGGCATCATAATATCTAATAAAATCAAGTCAAATCCTGTAAAATCACAAAGATCAATCTCTTCTATCTTATTTCGTATGACTACTTCATATTTTTCATATTCTAGTACTTTTTTTATTAGGCGAAGAATAGCAAGATCATCATCTACAACCAAAATTTTATAAGCCATAACTCACCCTCCTGAATATATTATAGCACTACCTGAGAAAAAGACAGGATATCCCCTGTCTTTAGCGTACATTTTTTCCTATGAGTATCAATGTAGCAAATAGAAAAACAATTAACAACCAAACTATTTGTATCCCTAAGCCTTGCCACACTGGATAATAAAGAGACAATGGATAGGTATAAAAACAATTCATACTAGCTAATAATGGTAAATTTCTAAAAAAAGAACTGAATTGTAGTAACATTTGCCCCAACCCTAATAAAAGGGATAAACTGATTCCCAAAATTAAGATAAAAGACTGGGAAATAAATACAAAAATACCACTTAAAAGAGCGAAGGTTAGAATAGAAATACAAGCTGGAAATAGAATTGTTAGAACATGTTTAATATTGCTCAAAAGATTGATATTGTAGTATCCTTGGGCGATTAGTACGCATAATGATATTACAGCGACCAATAGGATAATTTCAATACATAATAGAATAGCTAGTTTAGATATTATAAATTTCAAACGATTTGGACAGGTAAGAAAACTGGTACGAAGGCTAGAACCTGTAAATTCTTGACCTATAAATAGAACCGCTAGACTAACGAAACCTGCCTGTCCTAAATAGAGACTTTGCAGTAGCTGTTCCAAAACAAACTGTAGAGTCAACTGGTCTGGCTTACTATTTAAAAAAATAACTAACGCTGGAACACACAGTAATAGAGCACCTATAACCAACCAGTGCCAAGGATTCATCATAAACTTGAGATACTCACTTTTAAGTTGCTCTTTCAACTTATTCACCTCCTCCAATATCTGACTTAAGTAATCGGTAGATTGCTAAAGCCAAGAATGAGAAGTTCCAACAAAGTAAAAATAAAATATTTTGTAAACTATTATGTTCTAAAATTTGAGGAGATGTAGCAATCAATCCTTGCCCCAATGCAACTGGAAGAAATTTTGCAACCGATATATAGTTTGCTAAGAATGTTCCTAAATTGTAGACTTGGGGAAGCAAAAATAATAGAGGAACAATGGCTGTTTTAAATGTCAAAGCCATAATATAGGCTAGAAGTCCCAACAAAGTCCAAGCTATACTGGCTAAAAACATATAGAACCAAACTGTTCCATTTAGTGAAAAAAGCAATAAGCCATCTTGTCCTAAAACATAATGTGTCATGTTAATCGTAAAGAATATTGATAGAAAAGAAATGAAAAAAGAAAATACAAGCCAAACTAATGTTTTTGAAACTAGGAAAATACTTCGATTTGTAATAGAGAGGAGACTTGTACGAATAGCAGAGCATTTATACTCCTCGGCTCCGTAAATTGAACCTAGGATAATCATAATAAAAACACCAAATAAAGTGACATCAAAACCTAAAAATTCAATAGGAGGTATAGCTTCTGCTAATTCTGGATTTGTCTCTGGTGTAGCATGGATACCAACTGAAACAATTTGAGAAGCACCAATATTTGCTAAAAATGTTTGAAATACCAGTATCAAGAATAGTACAACATGAGTAGCTCTCTTATAAAGTAATTTCAATATTTCAGAATGAAGAGAGAAAATAAGTGCCATATCACTTCCCTCCTTCTGTCAAACTAAAGAAGACTTCTTCTAGTGAAGAAAGATTTTTCATCACTTCTTGTAAAGTCCCTTTTATAAGAACTTTTCCTTTATTTATGATAACTACATCATCTGTTACTGCTTCCACTTCCGATAATATATGAGATGATAGCAAGACTGTCTTCCCTTCTTGAGCTTGTTTTTTTATAAACTCTCTAAACCACCGAATTCCTCTTGGATCCAACCCATTAGTTGGTTCATCCAATATCAGATATTGAGGATTTCCTAATAGAGCTGTTGCAATTCCTAATCGTTGTCCTTCTCCTAATGATAATTTCCCAATTTTAGATTTTTTCTTATGGCTAATATCCACCATATCCAAGACTTGATCAATTCGCTGACTGGATATCCCATTACTAGCAGCAACAATTTTCAAATGTTGATAAACAGTCCGATCATCAGGAGCACCTACACTGTCAAATGAAGCTCCTACAGTCTTTAGAGGAAATTTTAATTCCTTATAAGTTTGATCTCCAATTTTGGTAAGACCAGATGTTGCTTTGTCTAATCCTAATAAAATACGTAAGGTTGAACTTTTTCCAGCTCCATTTGGACCTAGGAAAGCAGTCACTCTACCTGCTTTTGCTTCAAAAGAAATATCTTTTAAAATTTGAGCTTGGCCATACGACTTACATAAATTTTTAATGGTAATACTTTGTTCCATGATGTTCCCCTATTCTATTTAATATTTCTACAAGTAACTATATCTTACAGATTCTTTTTCGGATTTTTTTCAGAATTTAGAGAGTCAAAAGATTTAATACTCAATGAAAATCAAAGAACAAACTAGGAAGCTAGCCGCAAGCTGCTCAAAACACTGTTTTGAGGTTGCAGATGGAAGCTGACGTAGTTTGAAGAGATTTTCGAAGAGTATAAAATTTTGTTTTATTTAATTATATATATTTGTGTAAACTTAAAAGCCCGATGTTTCCATCAGGCTTCTTTTTTATCCATGTACACGTTTCATATAGTCTTGATAACTTTCGGTATCCATGAGTTTTTTAGCGTTCTTGACGCGGTCTGCTGTTGGAGGTTTGACCCCTTCGAGTGAATATGGAATTCCCAGTTCACGCCACTTGAATTCTCCCATAGTATGATAAGGCAGAATTTCAAACTTATCCACATTTTTAAGGGTCTTGACGAACTTACCAAGTTCAATCAGGTCATCGTCTCTATCTGTCAATCCCGGAACTAGCACGTGGCGAATCCAGACAGGTTTTCCAATATCTGATAGATACTGGGCACAAGCCAAGATATTTTTATTGGTTTGGCTAGTGACAATCTTGTGCTGTTCTTCGTTGATTTCCTTGATATCCAAAAGAACCAAGTCAGTAACAGCCATGAGTTTGTCAAACTTCTCAAGGTAACGTGGTTTATTACGGAAAGGAAGGGCACAGGTATCCAAGGTACAGTGGATTCCTTGTTCCTTAGCCTTAGTGAAGAGGGCAATCAGGAAATCAATCTGCAAGAGGGCTTCTCCTCCACTGACTGTAATCCCACCCTTATTTCCCCAGAAACCTCGGTAGCGCAAGGCTTCTGTCAAGACATCATCTACCGTCCGTTCACGTGATTTATTGGACTCCATAGCCCAAGTGTCTGGGTTGTGGCAATACTGGCAACGCATGTGACAGCCCTGCAAAAAGACAATAAAGCGAATACCAGGCCCATCTACTGACCCAAAGCTTTCTGTCGAATGCACCATTCCTGTCACTTGTCCATAATCAATTGTTTCTTCAGACATATCGTTACCTTCCTTGAAAACGTTTTATAGTTTTATTATATCACGACTTGAAGGAAAAACAAGATTTTTGCCTATTTTTTAGAAAGCAATCTGTTTTTCAATTTCATTTTCAATTACTTATCATTTTATTCTTCAAAATCAAAGCCATACAAGGTTGCAAAGTAGTCCTCAGGGCGCTCTGCACGGCGGATTTGACGGACTTTGCCTTCTTCGGTATAGAGGATTTCCGCAGAACGAAGTTTGGCATTGTACTGGTAGCCCATTGAAAAACCGTGAGCACCTGTATCATGAATTACCAGCAAATCACCGATTTCTGTATGAGGCAGTTCGCGATTCACTGCAAATTTATCATTGTTTTCACAGAGTGAACCAACCACATCTACCACTTCAGCTGGTCCATCTGGATGAGTCACGTTAGTAATATGATGGTAAGCTCCGTACATAGCTGGACGCATGAGGTTGACTGCTGATGCATCCACACCGAGATAGGTACGGTAGGTTTCCTTCTTATGAGTGACTCTTGTGACCAAAGCACCGTGAGGTGCCAACATAAAACGACCCAATTCGGTAAAAATCTTGACCTGACCAAGACCTGCTGGCGTAAGAACCTCTTCATACACCTTACGAACTCCCTCACCAATCAAGGCGATATCATTCGGCTCCTGGTCTGGACGATAGTTGACACCAATACCGCCAGAAAGATTGATAAAGTCTAGCGAAATGCCCAACTTTTCCTTGATTTCAACAGCCAATTCAAAAAGCTGACGTGCCAACTCTGGATAATAGAGATGGGTGACGGTATTAGATGCTAGAAAGGAGTGAATCCCAAAAGTCTTGGCTCCTTTTTCCTTCAAGATGGCAAAAGCTTCAAAGAGCTGGTCCTTGGTCATGCCAAACTTGGCTTCTCCAGGATTGTCCATAATGTCTGTTCCTAGCTCAAAAACGCCTCCAGGATTGTAACGACATGAGATGATTTCTGGAATGCCTGCTGCACGCTCTAGATGTTCAATATCTTCAAAGGCATCCAAGTTAATGGTCGCACCCAATTCACGTGCATAGGCGTATTCCTTGTCTGGCGTGTTGTTTGAAGAGAACATAATCTCAGAACCAGGGAAATTCAGTTTATGACTCATCAAAAGTTCTACATAACTAGAGCAGTCCACACCACAGCCTTCCTCTTGGAGAATTTTCAAAATAGCTGGTGTTGGAGTAGCCTTAACTGCAAAATATTCCTTAAAGCCCTTGTTCCACGAAAATGCTTTGTTGACGGCTCTTGCCTTCTCACGAATCCCCTGCTCATCATACAAGTGAAAGGGAGTCGGGAACTCGGCAACAATCGCTTCTAAGTCTTCTTTATTGATAAATGGTGTTTTCATAAGTTTCCTTCTATTCTATTTGCAAAGAAAGGCTGGGACAATCGTTCCAACCTTTAGTTCTATCTCTTATTTATCTTCGTCAAAGATATTGCCAACCTCAACATCGATGGCTTGGTTCTTGACATCAATATTAGTGACCTTCAAGAGCGACTTGTAGTCAAACTGCTTTTCGCGTTCTTCTTGAGCATTGTCCGCAAAGACCGCTACACCTGCCAATTCTGAATCAAACTCTCGCAAGAGACTGATCATCCCATTGACAGTTCCTCCGCCTTTCAAGAAGTCATCCACAATCAAGACACGGCTACCTGCCTTGAGACTACGTTTTGAAAGGAACATTTTCTCGATACGGTCACCACTTGAACCTGAAACATAGTTGACGCTGACAGTTGAACCTTCGGTAATTTTCAAGTCACGACGCACAATAACAAAAGGAACATTGAGGACATTGGCAACTGCATTTGCAAGTGGAACACCCTTGGTCGCTACGGTCATAACGGCATCAATTTTTTGGTCCATAAAGCTCTTGGCAATAATGCGACCAATATTTTTCAAGATAGCTGGTGTGCTAAGCAAATCAGACAGGTAGATATAGCCACCTGGCAAAATACGGTCACTTTCTGACAACTTGGCACGCAAGTCCTCAACCATTTCCTTGGCATCATGGCTTGAGATTGATGGTGTGAAAATGACACCACCACCAGCACCAGTTACTGTCTGGATATGACCGATTTCAATTTCCTCAAAGGCGCGTTTGATAATCACGATATCCTCTGATATGGATGATTTAGCAGATTCATACTTTTCAGCAAAAGTATTGAGACTAGTTAGTTTATAAGGATTATTAATCAAATAGTTGGAAATCACAACCATCCGATCACTTCTTCTTAATTTCATTTCTATTTCCTACTTCATTTAATTTTGATATTTTATCTATTATACCATATTCACATAAAAAAACGAACATTCTTATCCTAAAAAATGCTCATTTTTCTTAAATTATTAATCTAAATCTGGTTTATAGAAGGAACGATTGTCCATAGCGAAGATTTTATTGGTCATCTCTCCTTTATCCACCAAAGCAAGAGCTGTTGACATCATCATCATGCTAGCATCCAGATTGTCAATCATATGGATAATCTCTGCCTCCATAATGCGTGGACGGACTGGACTTCCATACTCAAGCAAGCCATGGTGACTGAGGATGACGTGGCGGAGCAGAACGACTTCTTCCTTGGTATCATCAATGCCGAGTTCCATCACTGTCTTGGTAATTTCACTATCAATCAGAGCGATATGCCCAAGAAGATTGCCTCGCACTGTGTACTCGGTCTGGTCTGGTCCCGTCAACTCGATGACCTTAGCCAAGTCATGCAGCATAATCCCCGCATAGAGCAGGCTCTTATTGAGCTGAGGATAAACTTCGCTAATAGCATCTGCCAAACGCACCATGGTCGCCGTATGATAGGCCAAGCCCGTTTCAAAGGCATGATGGTTGGTCTTGGCAGCTGGATAGGAGTAAAATTCCTTATCATACTTGGTGTAGAGATTTCGGACAATCCTTTGCCAAACAGGATTTTCAATTTTAAAAATCATTTGCGACATATAGTCACGGATTTCCTTGACATCAACTGGTGACTTGACCTTGAAATCAGCTGGGTCATTGGGTTCACCAGGCTGAGGCAGACGAAGGGTAATTTGATTGACTTGAGGGGTGTTGTTATAAACTTCTCGGCGTCCTTTCATGTGGACAACCTTACCTGCGGTAAAGGCCTCAACATTATGAGGTTGGGCATCCCAGAGTTTCCCTTCAATCTCGCCACTATCATCTTGGAAGGTAAAGGCTAGGTAGTTTTTCCCAGCTCGAGTTTGCCTCAGGTCAGCTGACTTGATTAGGTAAAAGCCTTCAAATAGCTCATCTTTTTTCATGTGACTAATCTTCATATTCTTCCTCATCTTCTTGGAAATGGAGTAGATCAAGCGCAGGCTCACCTTCTGACAACTCAATGTGACGGAGCGTCCGCTCGATAGCTGTGGTACGACGGTTTAATAGTTCATCAATATTGCCAGAGGCATGTTGGAGGTGTTTTTGTGCCTTGACCAGAATGCCACCAAACTTGCCAAACTCGGTCTTAACACTAGCAAGAGTCTTACTAATATGGTCAGCACTCTTTTGGATATTAAGGGTTTTGAAACCAACTGATAGGGAATTGAGAAGAGCTGATAGGGTACTTGGACCTGCGACAATAATCTGCTCCTCCCGTCTCAAATCATCAAAGAAGACAGGATTGCGGACGATTTCTGAGTAGAGACCTTCTGTCGGAACAAACAAAACTCCAAAATTAGTCGTCCGAGGCGGTGCTATGTACTTGCTCCTGATATCCTTGGCAAAGCGCTTGACGCTTGCTAAGAGCGACTTACGACACCGTTCGATTTCATCCTTGTTACCTGCTTCATAGGCTTCTTCCAAGCGGTAATAATCAGCCAATGGAAACTTGGAGTCAATTGGTAGATAGACGTATTCTTGGTCTCCTTGTCCGGGTAACTTAATGGCATACTCCACTCGTTCACTGGAGTTTTCAACCGTTGCGTATTCTCGTTCGTACTGTGCAGGTGTCATGATGTCCTCAATAATTTGCCCCAATTGCAATTCACCCAGAATCCCTCGCGTCTTGGTTCCAGTGAGAACCTTATTAAGGGCTCCGACATCACGGGCAACTGTCTGCATTTCTCCAAGACCACGATTGACAGACTCCAATTGCTTGGAAACTGTCTCAAAGGAAGCCTGCAAGCGTGTCTGTAAGGTCTTTTCTAGTTTTTCCTCGACTGTTTGGCGCATTTGTTCCAAACGTTGCTCATTTGATTCCTGCAGGGCTTGAAGACGTTGGTCGGTCTTATCCCTAGTTTGCAAGAGATTCTCTGTCATTTCTTGACGGACCTGAGTCAGGCCTTGGTGCAATTCCATTCGCACTTCTTGCAAACGGTCGCTGACAGCCACTTCTAAGTCTTTTTGATCCAACTGACTGGCTTGTCTGGCTTGTTCAAAGCGGTAATCCAACTGGTCTGACAAGTGATCTGCCTGATCCTCCAAGCTCTTGGTCAGATATTTTTCCTGCTTATCCTGCCTTTGCCAAATGAGAAAGAGGCCTACCAGGTTAGCAATCAATAATAGAATAAGTAAACTTTCCATCCTATCTCCTGTCCTTGCTATGCAACACGACCACATAACCATCTGGGCAAGTCACCGAAACTTCCCTATCTATATATTCGTTAGAAGCGTACACTTTTTTAAAGAAAAAATTTTCCTCTGTCAACTCATACTTAGCTCCAAGAATGGTCAGCCGGCTATCCCGAACCGGCATAAAGGCTAGATAGTCATAGTCCGAGCGGGGTTCTAGCTGACTGGTTCCTTCTGGACAATAGGCAATCAAATTTTGCCCATCCTCAATTTCTATCTGGCGCATATAAGGCGCCAACTTGGGATTGCTAGGAAGAAAAACATTGGCCAGCATATGATCAATACGTCCACCCAAAGCACCGAAAATAGTGACCTGAGCCTGAGGATTTTTCTCAAAGATGGTTAAGAGAGCCAATTCCAAATCTGTATCATCTTTTTCTGGTCGGGCTTGGACAAAATGCTGGGCACGTTTTTGAATCACCTGTCGCTCTTCTTCCGTCACAGAATCAAAATCTCCGACTGCTAGAGCAAGAGGCAAATCTTCCTCCAAGACCCAAAGCGAACCTCTATCCACTCCGACAAAGCAATCGAAGTCTGTACGGTAGTGACCGCGGTCTCCTCCTGCAAAAACGGCAACCCTAGTCCAGTTGTTTTCTGAGAGTTTGTACTCGCTCATTGACATCTCCCTTAAAGACATAGGAACCTGCTACAAAAACGGTCGCACCAGCTTCTTTGGCTAGAGCAATAGTTTGGTCATCAATCCCACCATCCACTTCAATCTCAAAGTTCAAACCCTTTTCCTGACGAAGAGCAACCAACTCACGAACCTTATCCATGGTTTCTGGTAGGAAAGCTTGACCGCCAAATCCAGGGTTAACCGTCATGACTAAGACTTGCTCAACTAGATGAAGGACGTGCTTGATGGCTTCAACTGGTGTGCCAGGATTGATAACGACTGAAGGCTTAACTCCGAGTGAACGAATTTTTTGAAGGGCGCCATGAATATGAGGCGTTGCTTCCGCATGGATGCTGATGATATCGGCACCTGCACGCGCAAAGTCTTCTAAATGATGCTCTGGATTAGCTACCATCAAGTGGCAGTCAAAGACCATCTTGCTATGAGGGCGAAGAGCTTCGACCACACCTGCACCAAAACTGATTTGCGGTACAAAATGACCATCCATGATATCGATATGGGCATATTCTGCACCAGTTGCTTCTAGGCGTTTGATTTCACGTTCAAAGTTGGCATAATCTGCTGCCAGAATTGACGGAGCAATCTTGTATTGAGACATAGGTTTCTCCTTATTTTGGAATTTTTTTGCTGACTTTTTTATAGGTTTCTCTGCGATTTTCAATCTCACTGAGGAATTGCAGGTAGTTGTCAAAACGGAAGGTTGCAATGGTTCCCTCTTCGACAGCTGGCTTGACCGCACAAGAGGGCTCATGAGTATGGGTACAGCTACGGAATTTGCAGTCTCGGCTGACACTAGCAATCTCTGGGAAAGCCTGATTGAGGTCTTCAGCCGTTGATACTTCGTAATCCAGCGATGAGAATCCTGGCGTGTCTGCAATTTTACCCCCATTGAGGTTGTAAAAACTAACAGCTCGAGTAGTATGGCGCCCGCGACCCAGACTGTCTGAAATTTCTCCTGTTTCAAGATTGAGGTCTGGTGCGATTTTATTGAGAAGTGTTGACTTCCCAACACCTGTCTGCCCCATAAAGACCGTAACCTTGCCTGTCAATAAAGGCAGGAGTTCCTCTTTACTGGTCACAAAGTCATAGCCGATATCACCATAGGTCTGTTGGTAAAAATCCAGTTCCCCTCTATCTTCCAGTAGGTCCATTTTGGAAATATAAACGATGGGATGGATGTCCTTGTGCTCCAAAAGAACCAAGAAACGATCCAGCAAATTGCTGTTAAAATCAGGTTCCTTGACTGACATGATTACTACAGCTTGGTCAATATTAACAATTGGCGGACGGACTAGGCTGTTTTTGCGTTCGTGAATCTTGAGGATATAGCCTTCTGAATTTTCCTCGGCAGAAAAATCTACCAAATCCCCAACGTAGGGAGTATGGCCTTTTTTACGAAAATTTCCACGCGCTCGTGTTTGATAAACCTTGCCATCACTCTCTACATAGTAGAAGCCTGCCAAGGCTTTAATAATTTGTCCCTGCATCTTAGAGTCCTTGCCCTTTAAGTGCATCTGCTAGGCTGGCAAATTCTGCCAAGCTGAGGGCTTCCCCACGTACACTTGGTGACAAGCCTGCTTGGTCCAAAGCCTTGGTCAGCTTGTCCTTGACCTCTTCAGTCTTGCCAAAGTAACCTGTCAAATTGTTCCACAAGGTCTTGCGACGATGGGTGAAACTAGCCTTAGAAACCTTAAAGAAGAAGTTCTCGTCTTCCACTGCTACGGCTGGTTCTGGACGACGCACCATTTTCAAAATAGCAGAGTCCACGTTTGGCGCTGGCACAAAGACCGTACGAGGCACGATGAAAGCAACCTTGGCAGTCATGTAATACTGCACCGCAATCGACAAGCTACCGTAAGCCTTGGTATTCGGCTGGGCTGAAATGCGGTCTGCCACTTCTTTCTGCATCATAACAACAAACTCACTAAAAGGAATCCCACTCTCGATTAAGTGCATGAGAATAGGCGTCGTGATGTAGTAAGGTAAATTAGCCACTACCTTGATTGGCAGGTCAGGATTTTTGAAATTCTGGATATGTTGCGCCAAATCAACTTTGAGAATGTCCTCGTTGACTACGGTAACATTGTCAAAATCACGCAAGGTATCTGCCAAAATCGGTACCAAACGATGGTCAATTTCAAAGGCCATGACCTCTGCTGCACGCTCAGCCAGAAACTCGGTCAAGGCACCAATCCCTGGCCCGATTTCGATGACATTAACCTGGTCATCAATCTCAGCCGTATCCACGATTTTTTGAAGAATATTGGTATCCGTCAAGAAATTTTGCCCGAAGGACTTTTTAAAGGTAAAACCGTGACGCTCCAGCACTGCCTTGGTCACGCTGTAATCTGCAATTCTCATCTATTCTCTTTTCTATTATCTGTTACTACTATTGTAACACATTCCCCTTGTATTTTGGGGTCTACTTAGCTGTTCTCATAAGATTTCATAGCTTCTTCCACTTCCGCCAAGGTGACCCCAAACAACTCTAGGCGTTTGAGGAGTTGCTTGCCGTTGGAATAGCCGATTCGGAGAGCCTCTCCTAGATATTCTCTGCGCTTACGGCTGTCTGACCCTGCTAGAAAACCAAGGCGAATCAAGTCGCTACGACTGATGTCAAACTGACTCTCATGTTCAAATTGTTCTGTCACCTGAGCTAGAGCCGTTTTCAAATCTTCATAGCTGGCATGCTCAATTCCCAGAGAACGCCCCTTGGTTTTGGACTTGGGAACAGCTTCATCTCGTTTGAGGAAGGCATGCTGAACCGTTGGAATGGCCGTCATGATCATGCGCCGAATCCGCTCCCCATTAAAATCTGGGTCTGTAAAGACAATGACTCCATGACGTTGGTGCAAGCGCTGAATCCGCTCTATATCCTGATCATTGATGGCAGAACCTCGGGTCTCATAGGTCTCTACATCGAAGTAACGTTTGAGATTGGCCGTATCATCGCGCCCTTCGACCACGATAACTTGAGAAATTTTTTCTTTCATTATTTGCTATCCAATCCAAAAATTCGCTCCGCATTTGCAGTTGTTACCGCCGCTAGCTCTTCTGCCGTCATGCCACGCAAGTCAGCGATAAAGTCCACTACATAGCGAGTGTAGGCTGTTTTATTTTCACGACCACGTTTAGGAACAGGAGCCAAGTAGGGAGCATCCGTTTCCACCAAAATCTTGTCCAAAGGTAACTCTTTAGCTGCTTCTTGGATGTCAGTTGCCTTCTTGAAAGTCACCACTCCTGAGAAGGAAATGGTCATACCAAGCTCGACAAACTTCTCTGCCCACTCAAGCGTCCCTGAAAATGAATGCATGATACCACCTCGAGGACCAACGCCCTCGCTCTTGATAATCTCATAGGTATCTTCCAACGCATCACGGGTATGGACAACAAAAGGCAAATCCAAGTCCTTAGATAACTGAATCTGACGGCGAAAAACCTGCTCCTGCACCTCTTTTGGCGCTGTCATCCAATGGTAATCCAAACCAATCTCACCCAAGGCAACTACCTTTGGATGCTTGAGCTTATCAAGCAAGTAGGCTTCAATCTCCTCCGTGTAAGTCCCCGCTTCTGTCGGATGCCAACCAATAGTCGCGTAGAGTTGGTCGTACTCATCCACCAACTCCAAAGCACGCTCAATCGTCGGTTTATCAAAACCAACAATATTCATCTGTGTCACACCCATCTCAGCAGCCAAGGTAATTTCTTCTGCCTCACGACCTGCAAATTCTTCTACATTCAAGTGTGTATGTGTATCAAAAATCATCTCTTCTAACCTCGTTTTCTATCTACTATTATAGCAAAAAAACTGACCTCTCTCCTCATCTGTACAAAATATTCTAAAATCCATCGTCCTCTCTTGACGCTATTTTCCCAAAGCAGTATAATAGCACTTATTGAAATTTTCAGAAAAGGAAAATACCATGTTTACAAAATTAAAACAGACTTTTATCGGTCGTCCTCTTAAATCCTTAACAGAAGGCGAGGGAGGTCTGCTGGGAAAAATGCAGGCCTTGGCCATGTTGTCAAGCGACGCTCTATCTTCCATTGCCTATGGGCCTGAGCAAGTAGTCCTCGTCTTGGCTAGTCTCTCTCCTCTTGCGATATGGTGGAGCCTTCCTATCGGCCTCTTTGTCCTCCTGCTCCTATCTAGCCTGACCGTCTCCTACCGTCAAATCATCCATGCCTACCCTCAAGGGGGAGGGGCCTATATGGTTACTCGAGAAAATCTATCTCCCGAACTTGGCTTAATCGCTGGAGGTAGTCTGCTAGTTGACTACATGCTGACCGTAGCGGTATCTGTTGCATCTGGAGCCGATGCTATCACAGCAGCTCTCCCTGCTCTACACCCTTACAACCTCCACATTTCCATTTTTCTAGTTTGCTTGCTTATGCTCTTGAATTTACGGGGCTTAAAAGAATCTGCCAGTTCACTGATGATTCCTGTCTATCTCTTTATCATCAGTACTGTCTTTCTCTTGCTCTACGGAATCTTTCAACTAATGACAGGGTCTCTCAGCTATCAGGCAACTTCACCTATTGGGCATGCTGTTCCGAGCCTGTCTATAGTTCTCATTCTAAGAGCCTTTACCAGCGGCTCTGCCTCTCTGACAGGAGTTGAAGCTATTTCAAATGCCGTTCCCTTTTTCAAGACTCCGAAAGAAAAGAATGCTGCTCAGACCTTGACCATCATGGCCTTGATTTTAGGTTTTCTTTTTGCATGCATTACCTTCCTAAACTACTGGATGGGGATTATGCCTCAACACGGAGAAACTATTCTTTCACAGATGGCTCAAGGCATCCTTGGTAATTCCTTCTTAGGTCACCTTGGCTATTATATCTTCCAATTCTCCACAGCCTTGATTTTAGCAGTAGCTGCAAATACTGGCTTTTCGGCCTTCCCTATGCTGGCTTACAATATGGCTAAAAATAAATACATGCCCCATCTCTTTATGGAAAAAGGAGACCGCCTAGGCTACTCCAATGGAATTTTAACTCTGGCATTTGGGGCTATGATTCTTCTTCTCATTTTTAATGGCAATACCGAACGTTTGATTCCTCTCTATACTATCGGTGTATTCGTGCCCTTTGCCCTTTCTCAGACTGGGATGATTCGCCATTGGAAAAAAGAAAAAGGAGCAAATTTCTTAAAACCTGCTCTTGCTAATATCCTTGGGGCAATCATTTGCTACGCGATTGTACTAATCTTGCTCTTTTTCCGTCTCAGTGATATCTGGCCCTTCTTCCCGATTATTCTCGTACTCACCCTACTCTTCTTAGCAATTCACAGTCATTACCAAAAAGTAGCCCAACAACTGCGACTCTATGAAGGAATCGAAAAACGTACCTACGATGGCAATCTTGTCCTCGTCCTAGTAGGAAATGTTACCAGAGTCAGCGTCGGAGCCATTAACTATGCCCAAAGTATCGGTGACGAAGTCTTAGCCATGCACATTTCTACAAAGGAAACCGCAGAAAAAGACCAAGAAATTCTCCAAGAATTTGCCGATTACTTCCCAACCATTACTCTGAAAAATATCAAGACCAGCTATCGTGACATCATCACCCCTACTGTCAAGTATGTCAAACGGATTTCCGAGGAAGCTCAGAAAAAGAACTATACAGTCACTGTCCTCGTCCCCCAGTTTATCCCTAATAAACCTTGGCAAAATATCCTGCACAATCAGATGAGTCTCAAACTCAAATACGCCCTTCGTTGGCACCAAGACGTCGTTGTCGCTAGCTACTCTTATCACTTAAAAGAATAAAGAAAAGGCCCTACCAGACGCTTCTTGCTTCTGGTAGGGCCTTTTCTGAATTCAGCCACTATGCTTATACTCAATGAAAATCAAAGAGCAAACTAGGAAGCTAGCCGCAGGCTGCTCAAAGCACTACTTTGAGGTCGTAGATGAAACTGACGAAGTCAGCTCAAAACACTGTTTTGAGGTTGCAGATAGAACTGACGAAGTCAGTAACCATATATACGGTAAGGCAACGCTGACGTGGTTTGAAGAGATTTTCGAAGAGTATTAACTGAAAAGCATGACTAGGAATATCATTGAATGTGGTTAGCTAAATCTTCCTGAGCTTTTTTATTTGACTCAGCTTTTTCTTTCAGCCATTTTTCATAGAGTTCTTGGTACTGTTTAGCGGTTACTGGCTCTTTTTGCAGTTCAACATATTTGTAGTTGTCCGCATTTCCCTTATGACCAACAAATGAGAATGGACCTGTAAACGGTACAGTCTTACGGAAGATTGGGTTAGCTCCACCACTTTGAACTGGTAGGAAAAGGGCACTATCTGTCAACCAAGCTTGGGCTTCAGCATATTTTTCATAGCGAGCTTGAGTATCTGTGATTTCCTCATCAGCCTGATCCAAGAGTTTCTTGTAGTCAGCAAGACCAATCTTGTCCTTAACTTCCTTGTCTTTTCCTTCAGACAAGCCCATGTTTTTCAACTGAGAACCTGTCTCTGGGTCAAGGATAGCTAGGTAAGTCTTCGGATCTGAGTAGTCTCCACCCCATCCTGAGACGTCAATATCGTAGTCTTTTTGTTCTGCTGTATCTGCAAAGTAGGTTGCCTGATCTTTTTCATCTGGAGAAAGTTGGATAACATCGATGACAACATTATCCTTACCAAGAGTGGCTTCTACTGTTTGTTTGAGAGAGCCAGCCTGTTGCACATCTAACTTAGCAGTCTGGTCAACTGGCATATCCAAATGAATTGGGAAGGTTACTCCCTGAGCTTGCAGACTTTCTTTAGCCTTAGCAAATTTCTCTTTGGCCTTGTCAGGGTTCAAGAAGGCTTGCTTACCATCGTTTAGGTTGATATTTGCCCAATCTTTACCGTAGTTGACAATTTTTTCATTGACAATATCACCGAAGTTCTTATCGCCAACTTGGACAAAGTTACTTGGTGTAATCGTGTTACGCAAGATACGGTCTGCTCCATCTTCACCATTTGTCTGCGCTGCATAAGCATGACGGTCAAAGGCAAAGTTGATAGCCTGACGGAAATCTTTATTCTGCATAGCTGCGCGTGAATCTGTCTTTTCCTTATCAGACTGTTTCATAGTCTGCTTGTAGCTTTGACGATTGACGTTGAAAAGATAATAGAAAGTAACTGAGTTTTGTGGTGTATAGGTAATCTTGTCCTCATTTCCCTTCTTGAGTTCAGCAAAGACTGAACTTGTTGGGAAGATACGACCATCTGTATAGTTACCATCCAAGAAACCTCTAGCAATGCTGTCTTGGTCAGAACCGTCAAAGAAAGAAAGTTTCACTTTCTCGATTTTAACATTATCCTTATCCCAGTAATTAGGGTTTTTATCAAATTCAATCAAAGATTTGGATGTGAAGGATTTAAACAAGTAAGGACCATTTGACAAGATACTTGATGGTGTCACACTTCCAAAGTCATCTCCCTGAGACTTCAAGAAGGCTTCATTTACAGGACTAAGGATACTTGCTGTTGTTTTAGAGTTCCAATAAGTCTCAGGTTGGTTGAGGGTGTATTGGAGTGTGTAATCATCCACTGCCTTAACACCAACAGTTCCAAAATCAGATGATTTCCCTTCAACATAGTCTGCTAGACCCTTGATAGAGTCTTGTACCAAGTACAAGTTTTCAGCTTTTTTATCAGCCGCATACTTGAGACCTGTCACAAAGTCATGAGCTGTTACGTCCGCATACTCTTCTCCTTCAGAAGTGTACCATTTAGCCCCCTGACGGATCTTATAAGTGTAGGTCAAACCATCTTTTGATACTGTCCATGACTCAGCCATAGAGGGGATGAGATTGCCATACTGGTCATTTTCCAACAACCCATCAATCAAGTTGGTTGTGATACTAGATGTAGAGTCTCTTGTAGAGGTAATGTAATCCAAGGTATCAGGGTTGCTGACAAAGATATAAGAGTATGTCTTGTCTGCATTGCTTGATTGGGATGACCCGCATGCCGCTAGAGCTAGACCTGCTGTCAAAGCCATAGCTCCAAAAAGCATAACTTTTGATTTCTTCATGATTATTCTCCATTTTTTACAGTATGTGAAATATTATACACTATTTGAGCAAAAATATAAAGCCTTTTTAACTTTTTTACAAAAATAAAAATCAGTAGACTCGAGTTCCTACTGATTTTTGTTATGGTTCGTTTGGATTATGCAGCCAAAACTTTGCGTCCTTTACGACGACGAGCTGCCAATACGCGACGACCGTTTTTAGTTGACATACGGTTACGGAATCCGTGTTTGCGCGCACGACGAAGTTTACTTGGTTGATAAGTACGTTTCACGATGAATACCTCCTCATAGATTTTGTATTCGTTTAGCCGGCTATAAAGTGATCAGTTACTAAACATACTTTACTATTCTATCTGATTCTTTCACTTTTGTCAATAGCTCAAGGCAAATGTTTCCAGCTTTTTCAAATGTAAGCCCTATCTACGATACTGTTTTAAGAATCGAGTCATCTTTTCTTGGATTTGGGCCAGTTCATCGACACGAGGAAGGTAAACAATACGGAAGTGGTCTGGTTCCTGCCAGTTAAAGCCTCGACCATGAACCAAGAGAACCTTTTCCTGTTTCAAGAAATTAAGAACAAACTGTTCATCATCATCGATACGGTACATATTGCGGTCGATTTTAGGGAAGATATAGAGTCCAGCCTTGGGTTTAACGGCAGACAAACCTGGAATATCTTGAATGGCATTGTAGATGAAGTTTCTTTGCTCGTAAATTCGTCCACCTGGAAGAAGCAATTCATCGACTGATTGGTGACCACCCAAGGAAGTTTGTACGACTTGTTGGGCCAAAACATTAGAGCAAAGGCGCATATTGGACAACATATTGAGACCTTCGATATAGCCCTTGACATGAGTCTTAGGTCCAGACAAGACCATCCAACCTACACGGAAACCTGCAATACGGTGCGATTTTGACAGACCATTCATGCTAACACAGAAGACATCTGGTGCCAAGCTCGCCACAGGCGTATGCACATGCCCATCCATTACCATGCGGTCGTAGATTTCATCCGCAAAGATGATCAAATCATTTTGACGGGCAATCTCAATAATCTCCAGCAAGAGTTCCTTAGGATAAAGTGCCCCAGTTGGGTTGTTTGGATTGATAAGGACGATTGCCTTGGTATTGGAAGTGATTTTTGACTTGATATCGTCAATATCTGGGTACCATTCTGCAGCTTCATCACAAATATAATGAACGGCATTTCCTCCAGCTAGGCTGACAGCAGCTGTCCATAGAGGATAGTCTGGCATAGGCACCAAGACCTCATCTCCGTTATCCAAAAGCCCCTGCATAGACATGACAATCAACTCACTGACACCATTTCCAAGGTAGATATCATCAATATCTACATTTGGGAATTTCTTCAATTGACAATACTGCATGATGGCCTTACGGGCTGAGAAAATCCCTTTGGAGTCAGAATATCCCTCACTATCACGCGCATTCATAATCAAGTCATGAATGACCTCATCTGGGGCTGTAAAGCCAAATTCTGCTGGATTTCCTGTATTCAGACGTAAAATCTTTTCTCCGTTTGCTCGCATCCGCATGGCTTCTTCCAAAACAGGACCACGGATATCATAAGCAACATGCTCTAACTTACTAGACTTGTTATATTCTTTCATCTTGTTTCCTCAATTCATCAGGATAGTAACATTATACCACTAGAAAGGGAATGCGACAAGTTTGCTGAAATGTTTTACTAGATTAAGATAGAAGAAAAACCTCGCTAAAAGCGAGGTCAAGACAGGGGAGATAGCAGGTGTTTTGCCAAAAAACATCACATACCAAAAGATAAACCTAGAAAAAGCAAGCCTAAAAAGGAGTCATAAAGAAGATTGAACATGAGGAAAAGCCCCCATATCACCAAGTAACCCCAACGCCCACTTCGTTTTGCAACTAGGAATAAAATTAGATGGTAGAGTAAATGAAAGACTAAAAAACCAATAAAACCTGGATAAAGAAGCGGTACCAGACTCTCTAATTGCCAGATCATAATAACTTCTAGCAAGACTGAAACTAGGATGATTCCATAATAAAGGAAATTTGATTTTTTAAAAGCGTTTTTCATCATTCTCCCTCCCTTCACTTCTTTCCTGCTATCCTTTCTTTTATTTTATCATATATTTATATAGATTTTAAACGCTAACATTCTTTTGAAAAATACTTTTTTTGCTTTACTTCTATAGTGAAAAGGTTTACAATTATAGTAAGAAAATTTCAGGAGGTTTCATTATGGCACAACGTTACCAAAATATCATGGTTGCAATCGATGGTTCTAAAGAAGCAGACTTGGCTTTTGTCAAGGGAGTTCATTCTGCTCTACGAAACGACGCTAAACTCACCATCGCACATGTCATTGACACACGCGCACTCCAAAGCGTATCCACCTTTGATGCTGAAGTTTATGAAGAACTCCAAGTCGACGCTGAAAGTCTGATGAAAGAGTACGAAAAACGTGCTAAAGATGCTGGTGTGGCAAATGTTCATATCGTCATTGAAATGGGAAATCCAAAGACCCTACTGGCACGTACTATTCCCGATGCCGAAGAAGTGGACCTCATCCTCGTTGGCGCAACTGGTCTCAACGCCTTTGAACGCCTCTTGGTCGGCTCTTCATCTGAATACATTCTCCGCCATGCTAAGGTCGATTTGCTGGTTGTGAGAGAACAAGAAAAAACCTTATAGTCACGAAGAAAAGGAGCCCCTAGCTCCTTTTTATTTACTTTTTGTTTACGATTTATTTCTCTCTTTATGGCGTTCATAAGCCTTGAGTTGGCGCTGCAGTTCCTTTTTAATAGCAGGCTCTGGAGCATATTTTTCTTCCCAATCATCTGGTTTTAAGATTTTATGGGTCACTGGATCAAAATGAGCCTTGCCATCTGGGAAAATTTTCCCCATATTGGCCTGATGGACAATATCAAAAATACGTTCTGGATCCACCCCCATCAAAACAAAACTACCATAGGTGAAGTAAAGCGTGTCAATCAGGGCATCTACCTGACCTATCAAATCTTGCTGTGCAGGCGTCTTCTTAGCTACTTTATCTGCCGCCTTATCAAGAGCTTGATGAAGTTGCGATAGAGCTTGACCAAAGTCCTCTTCAGAAGGACTGGCAGCTCTAACAAATTCCACCAATTCTTCTATTTTAAAGCCAGCCCTGTGGGTTGCACCTTCTAAATCCCAAGCTCGAGGTTCTTCTTGGGTTCGTTCATCCATCATGTGGTGGAAGGTCTTGACCTTATTGAAATGATAGTCACGGCTAACAAAGACTTTTTCTGAGGCCAGAACACCAAAATGTTCCAAGGCCTTGTGGATTCCGTCTTGCTGATTGCTAGTGGTGATGTGCTTGGCAACTTCCTTGACACTGCTACTACCATTTCCCATAGCGACCGACATACCGACACCCGCCAGCATTTCTAGGTCGTTATCTGAGTCACCAAAGGCCATGACTTGGTTGAGGTCAAAGCCATATTCTTTCCCAACTCGGCGAATGCCTTCCAATTTAGAGTTTCCTTGATTGATGACATCTGCTGCAAAAGGATTGCTACGTGTCAATTTCAAGTCTTCAAAATCAGCTGCCGCCTTCTCAGATTCTTCTGGCGTCATCAGCATCAAGACTTGGTAGATAGGCTGATTCATTAGATCAAGTAGGTCCTCTTCCTTTTGGGGAACAACCTTGCTGACCATACGATTAAAGGAATAACTCACCGTCCGAGTTAAAACTGAGGGAACGAAGCGACTGATTCGTTGGGAAAAAGAACCCAAACCAAAGGACATGATTTTAGAACCCAACATGGCATCCTTTGTCCCTAGGGCAATCTCCTTACCCTCTTTTTTAGCATACGTAATAAGCTGGCGCAAATGTAACTTGGAAATAGGACTCGTGAACAAGACTCTGTCTTTAGTAAAGATATACTGGCCATTATAGGTTACTGCGAAATCTAGATCTAAATCGTCCATCAATTCCTTAACAAAAAAAGGTCCTCGTCCTGTCGCTACGCCGACAAGCACCCCTTGTTCTTTGACTATTTTAATCGCATCCTTAGTGGATTTCAAAACACTCTTGCGATCGTTGACCAAGGTTCCATCGATATCAAAAAAAACAGCTTTGACTTCCATCCTATCCCAATCTCCCCTTTTGTGATACAATGATTATACCACATTTCAGAAAGAGTGAGTAAATCATGCCTAAGAAAATCCTTGTTTTACATACGGGTGGGACTATTTCCATGCAGGCCGATGCTTCTGGCGCTGTTGTGACAAGTTCAGATAATCCCATGAACCATGTGTCCAATCCTCTTGAAGGAATCCAAGTCCACGCCTTGGACTTTTTTAACCTACCAAGCCCCCATATCAAACCCAAACATATGCTGGCCCTCTACCAGAAAATTAAAGAGGAAGCTGCTAACTACGATGGAGTGGTGATCACACACGGAACCGATACTTTAGAGGAAACAGCCTATTTCCTTGATACCATGGAAGTTCCCCATATGCCTATCGTTCTAACAGGGGCCATGCGTAGCTCTAACGAACTCGGCAGCGACGGTGTTTATAACTATCTGAGTGCTTTACGGGTGGCTAGCGATGACAGGGCTGCGGACAAAGGGGTTTTGGTTGTTATGAACGATGAAATCCATGCTGCCAAGTATGTTACCAAAACGCATACGACCAACGTCGGCACCTTCCAGACCCCAACACATGGGCCACTTGGTCTGATTACGAAGCGGGAAATCCTCTACTTCAAAACAGCTGAATCTCGTGTTCGCTTTGACCTTAATCACATACAAGGCTTAGTCCCTATCATCTCTGCTTATGCTGGTATGACAGATGAGCTGATTGATATGCTGGATTTAGATCAATTGGATGGTTTGATTATCCAAGCCTTCGGAGCTGGTAATATTCCCAAAGAAACGGCTCAAAAATTAGAAAGCCTTCTGCAAAAAGGAATCCCAGTCGCTCTGGTATCACGATGCTTTAACGGTATTGCCGAACCTGTTTATGCCTACCAGGGTGGAGGCGTACAGTTGCAAAAATCAGGCGTTTTCTTTGTTAAAGAACTCAACGCCCAAAAAGCCCGTTTGAAACTCCTCATCGCCCTCAATGCCGGACTAACAGGACAGGCTTTGAAAGACTATATGGAAGGGTAAGTCTCTTCTCTAAAAACAAATCAGGAAATCTACACGATTCCCTGATTTTTTCTATTTACGTTTTCGTGTTGAGCGACGTTCTGTCAAACCATGAGGTAAGAGAACTTCACGTTCTTCCAACTCTTCCTTGTGCATAATCTTAGTCAACATACGCATACTTATAGCACCAAGGTCATAAAGAGGTTGGGCAATAGTGGTCAAGTTTGGACGGGTAAAGCGAGATACTTGTGAATCATCACTAGTAATGATTTCAAATTCTTCTGGTACTGACACACCCTTATCAGCAAGGCCGTTCAAGACACCTGCTGCCAACTCATCACCTGTTACAACTGCTGCAGTTGCGTTTGATGAAATCAAGCGTTCTGCCAAGGCATAACCGTCTTCATAAGTGTATTTGGATTCAAATACCAATCCTTCGCTATAAGAAATACCTGCTTTTTTCAAGGCTTCCTTGTAGCCAACCAAACGAACCTTACCATTGATGTCATCCACTAACGGACCACTAACGAAAGCAATGCGCTCGTTCTCTTTAGCAAGGTAGGTTACTGCATCAATCGTTGCTTGTTTGTAGTCAATATTGACACTTGGAAGCTGATGTTCTACATCCACAGTTCCTGCAAGAACAACTGGTGTTCGAGAACGAGAAAACTCTGAACGAATTTTTTCAGTCAAGTGGTACCCCATAAAGATGATACCATCCACTTGCTTAGAAAACAATGTATTGACAACTGAAACTTCCTTGTCATCATCCTCATCACTATTGGCAAGGACGATATTATACTTGTACATTTCAGCGATATCATCAATCCCTTTAGCAAGCGTTGAGAAATAGCCATTGGTAATATTTGGAATCACGACACCGACAGTGGTTGTCTTTTTACTTGCAAGACCACGCGCCACTGCATTTGGACGGTAATCCAAACGGTCAATCACCTCAAGCACTTTTTTTCGAGTATTCTCTTTTACATTCTTGTTGCCATTGACTACACGGCTAACTGTCGCCATTGAAACTCCTGCTTCACGGGCGACATCATAAATCGTTACTGTATCGTCTGTATTCATTCCATTTCCTTTCTATATCATACCTCACGAGACTCCAAAAAAAGAGACGGTATGAAAATTTCGTTTTCATGATTCTACTTATTCCATTTTATCACTATTTGTAAACACTTTCAAGCGTTTTTTGAAGATTATTTGAAAAAATTTCATAGGAAGCTATGTTTATGAAGAAAAAATCACCTTTTCTTGATTTTTAATCCTATTTGCTGTATGATAAGGGAAAAGAAAGGGGGAAGAAATATGGCTTTTACCAATACCCACATGCGGTCAGCTAGTTTTGGCATTGTTACCAGCTTGCCTGATGATGTCATTGACTCTTTTTGGTATATCATCGACCATTTCTTAAAAAATGTCTTTGAATTGGAAGAAGAACTCGAGTTTCAATTGCTCAATAACCAAGGAAAAATTACCTTCCACTTTTCAAGTCAACACCTCCCTACAGCCATTGATTTTGATTTTAACCATCCCTTTGACCCTCTTTATCCCCCCAGAGTCTTGATTTTAGACATGGATGGTAGAGAAACTATCCTCCTCCCAGAAGAAAATGACCTATTTTAATACTCAATGAAAATCAAAGAGCAAACTAGGAAGCTAGCCGCAGGTTGCTCAAAACACTGTTTTGAGGTTGTGGATAGAACTGACGAAGTCAGTAACCATACCTACGGTAAGGCGACGCTGACGTGGTTTGAAGAGATTTTCGAAGAGTATAAAAACTCTAGCCTTCAGTTGCAAGTGACTGAAAACTAGAGTTTTTTCTATTGTTTCAAAGCATTATACAAGTTACGGATAGGTTGCTTTAATGTCGGATGGATGAAATGAGGCGCAATTTCCTGTAAGGACTCGAGAACAAAAAGGCGTTCCGCTATGTAAGGATGAGGCAATATAAGGTCGTCTGTATAAAGGATCTGATCCTCCACAAAGAGCAAGTCCAAATCAATCAAACGAGGTCCCCAATGCACTTCTCGCACCCTTCCCATCTCTGACTCAATGGCTAACAAGGTCTCTAATAGAACTGGGGCGGGCAACCAGGTTTCAACCTCAACCACTTGATTAGCAAAGCTATCTTGCTCGACACCTCCCCAAGGCTCCGTCGTCAAGACACTGGACTCTTTGAGAATATGGATACCTCGATTTCGCATTTTCTCAATGGCTTGTTTCAAGTTTACTTGTTTATCTCCCATATTACTTCCTAGGGCGATAAAGGCCCGTTGCTTGCGGCGATGAATGGTTACCGAGCAAGTATCTAGTGGCAAATGCACTGGCGCCCAAGGTTTTTTCAGTTCCAGCTTAATTTCTTGGACAAGAGGATAAGCCTCAAAGGTACGTTCTACCAGTTTGTAGGCTACCGTTTCAATCAAGTCCTCAGTTGTTTCCTGAAACCAAGTCGTCCACTGCTGACACAATTCTCCGTAATGGACAGAGGCCGTCAAATCCAAGTCTGTAGCCGCCTTGGTCATATCATAAGATAAGATGGCTGAAACGATAAATTTTTGCCCCAATTCCTTCTCACTAGGAAAAAGACCATGATAGGCAAAAATTTCCAAATCCTTAATCTGCAGTTGATCCATAATGATTCCTTTCTAGAAAAATCCGCCCAAAGCGGATTCTTTTATAGTCCCATTAAACGATAAGCCTGATTTCGGAGGTCCTTATCTGTTTCAAATAGACCACGAGCTACTGTCGTCAAGGTTGCAGTGCCTGGTTTTCTGACACCACGCATGCTCATACACATATGTTCCGCCTCAATGACAACAAAGGCTCCTTTAGCACCTAGATAGTCCATCAAGGCATCGGCCACTTCGATATTCAAACGTTCTTGAATTTGCGGCTTTTTCGAATAAACTTCAACCGTACGGGCTAGCTTAGACAAACCTGCCACTCGACCATCTGGAATATAGGCAATATGCGCTCTACCATAAAATGGCAAGAAGTGGTGTTCACACATGGTATGGAAAAAAATATCCTTTTCTACCACCATATTATCGTCAATAATCTCAAAGGATTTTGACAAATGTTCCTCCGCTGTTTGACCAAGACCTGAAAAAATCTCTTGGTACATACGAGCGACACGAGCAGGTGTTTCCTGCAAGCCCTCGCGATTAACGTCCTCTCCGACAGCCTCAATAATCATTTTTACAGCTGCTTCAATCTTTTGTGTATCCATTTTCGTTTTTCCTCTCCATCAGATAGGCTCTCACTTGGCTCAAGAAATACAAGGAACCTGTGACAATCCTAACTGTTTTTTTCTCTTCTTTTTTATCTGTCAATTTCTGCTCTAGAAAATCCTGCCAACCCTGATGGCTGAGATTTCTAGACTTGGCTGCCTCTTTCAGCACTTTTTCATCAGTCGCCCGACTATCGTCAAAATGTGTCAGGGTAACCTCGGTATCTTGGATTTGCTCCAACAAGTCCAACATATCCTCCAAGGCCTTGGTTTTGATACAAGTAAAGAGGATTTCCTTACGATAATCCGCAAAGCGTTCTTGCAAGGTTGCTAATAAAGCCTTGATAGCATGGGGATTGTGGGCTCCATCCAAAATCATCAAGGGATCTCTTGACACGATTTCCAAACGCCCCGACCAACTTGTTTCTTCCAAGGCTTGAGCAAGCAAAGTATTAGCTGGTAACTCTCGACCATCTTCTTGACAAAAAGTATCAAGTAAAGCTATAGCCATCCCAGCATTCTCTATCTGGTGCAAACCAAGCAGGCCAGTCTGGAAGCGACCTTGTCTGACAACACTTGTATAGTCAAAGACTTCACCTGTTACCACACTCTCTTGGTGACTAACTTGATAATCTGCCCCGTAGGCAAGTCTCGGCGCATCTTTCCCTTCCGCAATGCGGTCAATCACAGCCAAAGCTTCTGGAGCAATACGACCTGTCACCAAGGGAATACCTTGTTTGATAATACCAGCTTTCTGCTCTGCTATGGCTTCCAAGGTGTCACCAAGTAGGGCTACATGGTCCAATCCAATGGTCGTAATTCCTGTTAAAATTGGCTGGCAGACATTGGTACTATCTAAAAGCCCACCCATGCCGACTTCCATGATAGCCACATCTACTTGCTCTGAGGCAAAGTAATCATAGGCTATAGCTGTAATTATTTCAAACTCAGTTGTCCCCTGCAAATTGGTAGCCGATTCCCCTTCCAACAAAGACTGATAGTCTGCCATGAGGGCTTCTAGTCTAGCCTCTGGGATAGATTCCCCATTGATGCTAATCTGGTCTGTGTAGTGAATGAGATAGGGTGAGCTAAACACGCCAACTCTCAGCCCTAGCTTTTCCAGCATATTTTTCAAAAAAGCAATGGTAGAACCCTTGCCATTGGTCCCTCCGATATGGATGACCTTGAGTTTGAGATGGGGATTTCCACGCAAAGCTAATAGTTCCACCATGCGTTCCAAGCCAAAATGCGGTTCGTCGGTCCGGTAGTTGGCAATCCACTGATTATTTTCAATTTCTTTCATCTTATTTGTATTGTTTTAAATCTAGATTTTCCGCTTCATCAGCCAGACGAATAGCGGAGGCAATTTCAACTGCCATCTTGTGACTAGCTACGTCATGCACGCGCACCACTTCTACACCCTGTCTTGAAGCAATACTAGTTACATGAGCCGAAGCTGTATCTCGATTGCGGAAACCAAGTTCTGTCTCAGGATTGACTTCAAAACCATTTTCTTCAAGAATATTGATGACAAACCGCTTGCGCGACACTCCGAGAAAGATTGGATAGCCTTTCTGATGTAGTTTATCCAGATCCCGTAAAAGAAGTAGATTTTCTTTCTTGGTAAGACCAAAGCCAATTCCTGGATCCAGCAGGATGTTTTCTTGAGCAATCCCAGCTTCCTCTGCTCTCGCTAAGGCTCTGTCAAAGAAAGCCTCCATCAAGTCTTCGATTGGCAATTTTTCGAAGTCAGCTAACTCTTCCTCTGTAAAAGCTTGATTAAATCCAAAATGAGGAAATATGAGCGAGCTAGGATGCTGAGGTCGCGCCATGACTGGATTAAACATAATGACTACTTTCGCACCAGCCTTAGCAACCACATGGGCCATTTTCTCATCACCCATGAAACCAGTGATATCATTGACTAGATTGGCACCAGCAGCCAAAGCAGCCTCTGCTACCTGACTCTTCCAAGTATCAATAGAGATGAGGACATCACTTTCCTTGCGAATCGCTTTAATCACTGGAACAACACGCTGGATTTCCTCTTCTATCTCAACATAGCTGCTTCCCGGCCGAGTCGATTCTCCGCCGATATCTAGCATGCTGGCTCCTTCTGCTATCAATTTACGAGCCTGCTGGAGTGCCTGCTCAAGAGCAAAAAATTGACCACCGTCCGAAAAGGAGTCTGGGGTTACATTGATAATTCCGCAAATAGCTGTCTTTGCATGATTGGCTTTACTTGACATATCGGTCACTCCCTCAAGGCTTTTCACCATATTATTTCTCTATTTTACCATAAAAAGAAAAAGATGGACACGATTGCATTCATCTTTTTCCCAGTAGAAACAAGTAAGCAATTGTCAAAAATCTTAAACAGAAATCCCTAATGTCCGACTCAAAATCACCACGAGAGCCAACAAACAGAAAGCAACCCCATTCACAATCATGTGAAGTAAGATAGACATTTCCAAACGTTGGGTCTTGTAAGCCGTCCAAGATAGAACTGTCGACATACCTCCATAAATCAATAAAGAAGGTAAATTACTTGGTTGATGCAATAAAGCAAACACAATCGTACCGACTACAAATCCCAAGTTCTCCTTTCCTCGGAAAATCTTTTTAGGAACAATCCCACGGCACAAGATTTCCTCACAAATCGGAGCAAGCAAAGCCAGCAAGAAGAAACTGGAAATCAGAGAACTATTCTGAACCATATCGTTAATCTGAGACTGGTTACTTGTTGTCGTCTCATTTGACAGTTGTAACAAGATAGAACCAAGTATATTTGACCCGATAATAACTAAATAACTCAAGCCCAAACGTGCCAAATCCTTCGCTCTAAAAAAAGAAAAATTAAAACTTGCTAACTGCGTTTTACGAGCTCCAATAATAAATAGTGCCAGAACTACAATCGAAATACCAGCAACTATCAGTCCTGACTGCAACAGTGGTACTGCATTTAAAGTTAAAATAGCAGTAACCCCTATAGGAATCTGATATAAAATTGTCGCCAGCAAAAAGATTAACAACCAACCTACACGATTCAATAATTCTTTCCACATATTTTTCTCTTTCATCACCTATCTCCTTTGTATTAAAAAAGGGGAAAAATCCCCCTGGGTAATCCTATTATAAGGCCATGCTAATATAGTTAAGGATAAATAAGGCATCCAAAATCCAAATCATGACATGAACATCTTTAGCTTGACCTTTGACAAGCTTAGTCAAAGTGTAAGTCAAGAAACCAACTGCAATCCCTTGAGTGATAGAGTAGCTGAATCCCATAAAGATAGATGTGAAGAAAGCAGGAACCGCTTCAGCCATATCGTCCCAATGGATATTTTTCAAGCTACCAAGCATCATAATTCCAACAATAATCAAGATTGGAGCTGTAGCAGATGAAGGTACGATAGCTAACAGTGGGCTAAAGAAGCTTGAGATCGCAAAACAAATTGCCACGACCAAGGCTGTCAAACCAGTACGTCCACCTGCACCGATACCAGCAGCAGACTCAACATAAGTCGTTACGTTCGAAGTACCAGCGATGGCACCAATTGAAGTACCAATCAAGTCAGAGTAAAGAGCCTTGTCCAACTTAGCTGATTGGTGGTTTTCACCATTTGTCGCTACGATACCAACTTTTTCACCTGTACCGATCAAGGTACCAATCGTGTCAAAAATATCTGTCAATGAGAAGGCTAGAATGGCCATCAGAGTTTCAGGCAAGCGAGCTGTATCTGAAATCAAAGCTCCCAAACCTTCTGAACCAAGAGCTGCACCAAAAACTATCTTCAAATCTTCAAAGGCTGCACCAACATGGTTATTAGCAAAATCGATACTAGATAAATCCACCAAACCAACTGCGATAGCAAGAACAGTTGTTGTCAAGATAGAGAGGATAATTCCCCCTTTAATTCCTTTGATAACAAAGAAGATTGTGATAGCAAGTCCTGCAAGAGCCACCAAAACAGCTGGATTATTAAAGTCAACTAATCCTGGAACCGCTGAAGAGTTCGCTGCAATCGTTGCTTTAGCTTTGTCAGCCCCTTCTCCTACAACAGTATAGTTACCTGGATCAATCGTAAATTTCAAAAGTCCAGCATTCTTAATCCCTACATAGGCAAGGAAGACACCGATACCGGCTGAAATAGCTGAGCGAAGGGCATTTGGAATCGATTCAATGATCATTTTACGAACATTTGTCAAGGTAATAATCAATGAAATAATCCCACAGATGAAGACCATAGCTAGGGCTTGTTGCCAAGAATAACCAAGTCCAAATACGACTGTAAAGGTAAAGAAGGCATTTAGTCCCATACCTGGTGCTTGGGCATAAGGTAAGTTAGCGTAAAAAGCCATCATCAAGGTACCCGCTACTGCACCAATAATCGTCGCTAGGAAGACACCCTGAGCAGGCATCCCTGTTTGTGAAAGCATTTGTGGGTTTACAAAGAGAATATAGCTCATTGCAAAGAAAGTTGTTAAACCAGCGAGAACCTCTGTACGAACGTCTGTACCGTTCTCTTTTAGTTTAAATAGTTTGTCCATTATCAATCTCCTTTTAATTTTTACGAACAATAATAGAATTATATCATTTATCATTCACTTTTTCAATATCTTTGTTTGATTTATTTAAGAAACTGATCCAATTTCATTTTTTGTTTGGAATCTGCTTTTCTGCCTGCTTTCTGTTATAATAGTAGACATCTTATCTGAAAAGACACTAGAAAGGTCCCTATGACGAAAAAAATTATTGCAGTTGACCTGGATGGAACCCTACTCAACTCAGACAGTCAAATTTCTGACTTTACCAAAAAAACCATCAAAAAAATTACTGAAAAAGGCCATCAGGTTATTATTACGACAGGTCGCCCTTACCGTATGTCAAAAGATTTTTACCGTGAACTGGGCTTAGACACTCCTATGATTAACTTCAACGGCTCCCTCACTCATTTACCAGACCAAGTTTGGAACTTTGAAAAGTGTTTAACCGTAGACAAAAAATATCTGCTAGATATGGTTCAACGTTCAGAGGACATTCAAGCCGATTTTATCGCTGGAGAATACCGTAAAAAATTCTACATTACAAATCCTAATGAAGAAATTGCCAATCCCAAACTATTTGGTGTGGAAGCTTTCCAGCCTGAAGATCAATTTCAGCCTGAGTTGGTAACCAAGGATCCTAACTGTATCTTGTTACAGACCAGAGCTAGTGACAAGTATGCCTTGGCAAAAGAAATGAATGCCTTCTACCAGCATCAACTGTCTATCAATACCTGGGGAGGTCCGCTCAATATCCTTGAGTGTACTCCAAAAGGAGTCAACAAAGCCTTTGCTTTGGACTACTTGCTCAAGGTAATGAACCGCGACAAAAAAGATTTGATTGCTTTTGGAGATGAACACAATGATACCGAAATGCTCGCTTTTGCTGGGAAGGGCTATGCCATGAAAAATGCCAACCCAGAGCTACTCCCCTATGCGGATGAGCAAATCGCCCTGACCAATGATCAAGACGGGGTTGCCAAAACCCTGCAAGACTTATTCTTATAGTCCATACTGACCAGCTTGCGAGCTGGTCTTTGTGTTCTTTTCACAGTCTCATCAACCAGTTAATCGATTGTTCTATTTTTTACCTCCAAAACCTTGGAAAAGGCTTTCTTTTGTGATATACTTCACATATAAATACAAGAGAGCTCGTCACACTCGACTCTGTTGACACATAATCAATCCAGTCCTGTTGTCCCTGTTCTCGGCCAATATCAAGGAGGATAGCTATGAAAGCTGTTGTTGTAAATCCAGAAAGCACTGGTGTTGCTGTTGAAGAAAAAGTACTCCGTCCACTTGAAACTGGGGAAGCACTTGTAGAGATTGAATACTGTGGTGTTTGCCACACTGACCTCCACGTTGCCCATGGTGACTTTGGTCAAGTACCAGGACGTGTCCTAGGACACGAAGGTGTTGGTATCGTTAAAGAAATCGCTCCTGATGTTAAAAGTCTTAAAGTCGGCGACCGCGTCAGCGTTGCTTGGTTCTTTGAAGGATGTGGCACTTGCGAATACTGTACAACTGGTCGCGAAACCCTTTGCCGTACAGTAAAAAATGCTGGTTACTCAGTAGATGGTGGTATGGCGGAACAATGTATCGTAACTGCAGACTATGCTGTCAAAGTTCCTGACGGACTTGATCCAGCCCAAGCTTCTTCTATCACATGTGCTGGTGTAACAACCTATAAAGCTATTAAGGAAGCAAAAGTTGAACCAGGCCAATGGGTTGTTCTTTACGGTGCTGGTGGACTTGGTAACCTAGCTGTTCAATATGCTAAAAAAGTATTCAATGCTCATGTCATTGCGGTTGATATCAACAATGACAAACTTGCCCTTGCAAAAGAAGTAGGTGCTGACATTGTTATTAACGGCCTAGAAGTCGAAGATGTGCCAGGACTCATCAAGGAAAAAACTGATGGAGGTGCCCACTCAGCTGTCGTAACTGCTGTATCTAAAGTTGCCTTCAATCAGGCTGTTGACTCAGTTCGTGCTGGTGGACGCGTAGTTGCTGTTGGTCTCCCTTCTGAAATGATGGAACTCAGTATCGTCAAAACCGTTCTAGATGGAATCCAAGTCATCGGTTCTCTTGTTGGAACCCGTAAAGACTTGGAAGAAGCCTTCCAATTCGGTGCAGAAGGTTTGGTAGTCCCAGTTGTCCAAAAACGTCCAGTCGAAGATGCCGTAGCCATTTTCGACGAAATGGAAAAAGGTCAAATTCAAGGACGTATGGTACTCGACTTCACCCACTAATCTAATAGAAACCTATTTTAAAAGTTGGAATACGCTTCCAACTTTTTTATATTAAATTTTAATATCAAAAATTACTATGTCTTCTTGAAGTCTTATTATATCAATATTATTAAATACACTATTTAAATGTTTTCTTGAATATTTTATATCAAATAGTTGCTTTTTATATGAAAACGGTTTATACTTATCTAGTCTTAAAGTTTTCTTAAACGAAAACTAAAACAAAAAAGGAGGAATGACAATAATGAGTATCGGAATCATTATTGCGAGCCACGGCGAATTTGCTGCGGGTATTCATCAGTCAGGATCTATGATCTTTGGTGAACAAGAAAAGGTTCAAGTTGTAACCTTTATGCCAAATGAAGGTCCTGATGATCTATACGCTAAGTTTAATAACGCTGTTGCTGCATTTGACGCAGAAGATGAGGTTCTAGTTTTGGCTGACCTTTGGAGTGGATCTCCATTTAACCAAGCTAGCCGCGTGATGGGAGAAAATCCTGAGCGTAAGTTTGCCATCATCACAGGACTTAACTTACCGATGTTAATTCAAGCCTACACAGAGCGCCTCATGGACGCTGCTGCAGGTGTAGAAAAAGTCGCTGCTAATATCATTAAAGAAGCCAAAGATGGCATCAAAGCTCTTCCAGAAGAGCTAAACCCAGTTGAGGAAGTAGCAAGCGCTGCAGCTGCTCCAGTTGCCCAAGCTGCTATTCCAGAAGGAACTGTCATCGGAGACGGTAAACTCAAAATCAACCTTGCCCGTCTAGACACTCGTTTACTTCACGGTCAAGTTGCAACTGCTTGGACTCCAGATTCAAAAGCAGACCGTATCATCGTTGCTTCAGATAACGTAGCTAAAGACGAATTACGTAAAGAATTGATTAAACAAGCAGCTCCAGGTAAAGTGAAAGCAAACGTTGTTCCTATCCAAAAACTAATCGACGTTGCAAAAGACCCTCGCTTCGGAGGAACACATGCCCTTATCTTGTTTGAAACACCTCAAGATGCCCTTCGTGCTATCGAAGGTGGCGTGCCAATCAAAACTCTTAATGTTGGATCAATGGCTCACTCAACTGGTAAAACAATGGTTAACAACGTTTTGTCTATGGATAAAGAAGACGTTGCTACATTTGAAAAAATGCGTGACCTTGGTGTTGAATTTGATGTACGTAAAGTACCAAACGACACCAAAAAAGATTTGTTTGACTTGATCAACAAAGCAAACGTGCAATAATCGATTTTATGAAAGGATTTTAAAGATGTCTATTATTTCTATGGTTTTAGTAGTCGTTGTAGCCTTCCTAGCAGGTCTTGAAGGTATCCTCGACCAGTTCCAATTCCATCAACCAATCGTAGCTTGTACCCTTATCGGTCTTGTTACTGGTAACCTTGAAGCAGGGATCATCCTTGGTGGTTCTCTTCAAATGATCGCCCTTGGTTGGGCTAACATCGGAGCTGCCGTAGCTCCTGACGCTGCTCTTGCTTCTGTTGCTGCTGCCATTATCATGGTTCTTGGTGGCGACTTTACTAAGACAGGTATCGGTGTTGCCCAAGCAGTTGCTATCCCTCTTGCAGTTGCTGGTCTATTCTTGACTATGATTGTCCGTACACTCTCTGTCGGATTGGTTCACACTGCTGATGCTTCTGCTAAAAAAGGTGACTTCAAAGCAGTTGAACGTGCTCACTTTGTCGCACTTCTTCTTCAAGGTCTTCGTATTGCAGTCCCTGCAGCACTCCTTCTAATGGTACCAACTGAAACCGTACAAAGCATTCTAAATGCTATGCCTGATTGGCTTAAAGATGGTATGGCTATCGGTGGTGGTATGGTCGTTGCCGTTGGTTACGCTATGGTTATCAACATGATGGCAACTCGTGAAGTATGGCCATTCTTCGCTATCGGTTTCGTGCTTGCTGCCGTGTCAGATATTACTCTAATCGGATTTGGTGCTATCGGTGTTGCTATCGCTCTTATCTACCTTCACCTTTCTAAAACTGGTGGAAATGGTGGCGGAGGAACCGCAACTTCTAACGACCCAATCGGCGATATCCTAGAAGACTACTAAGATAAGAAAGGACTGAAAACATCATGACTGAAAAACTTCAATTAACTAAATCAGATCGTAAAAAAGTTTGGTGGCGTTCAACTTTCTTACAAGGTTCTTGGAACTATGAACGTATGCAAAACTTGGGTTGGGCTTACTCATTAATTCCAGCTCTTAAAAAACTCTACACTAAAAAAGAAGATCAAATCGCTGCTCTTGAACGCCATCTTGAGTTCTTCAACACTCACCCATACGTAGCCGCTCCAATCATGGGGGTTACTCTTGCACTTGAAGAAGAACGTGCTAACGGTGTTGAAATTGATGACGCTGCTATCCAAGGGGTTAAAATCGGTATGATGGGACCTCTTGCTGGTATCGGTGACCCAGTATTCTGGTTTACAGTACGCCCAATCCTTGGATCACTCGGTGCTTCACTTGCCCTTACTGGTAATATCTTAGGTCCAATCCTCTTCTTCGTTCTTTGGAACTTGATTCGTATGTCATTCTTGTGGTATACACAAGAGATTGGATACAAGGCTGGATCAGAAATCACTAAAGATATGTCTGGCGGTATCCTTCAAGACATCACTAAAGGAGCTTCTATCCTTGGTATGTTCATTCTTGCTGTCCTTGTTCAACGTTGGGTAAATATTAAATTTGCTTTCGATGTTGCCAAAGTTCAACTAGATGAAAAGGCTTATATCCATTGGGATAAATTGCCAGAAGGATCTAAAGGTATCCAAGAAGCATTCGCACAAGTAGGACAAGGATTGTCTCAAACACCTGAAAAAGTTACTACTTTCCAACAAAACTTGGATATGTTGATCCCTGGACTATCAGGACTACTCCTTACTTTCCTTTGCATGTACTTGCTTAAGAAAAAAGTATCTCCAATCACTATTATCCTTGCACTCTTCGCAGTGGGTATTGTGGCACATGTTCTTCACATCATGTAATCAAGCAACTTAAAAGGAATCAGGTTCTAAAATCTGATTCCTTTTTTCTATACTTTTATTCGGCCAAGGCACCCATTGGATCCCATGGTGCGAGTACAATTGGTTCTGATTCATAGGCAGCTTGTTCTTCTGCTGTCAGCAATTCCTTACGGACAACGATTTGGTAAGTGTATTCGTCCATCCAAGCGTCTGAGGCAACAAAGTACCCATCGGTACCAACCTTGTCTCCCCATGAGTTTTCAACCTTCCACTTGGTTGACTTCCCATTTTCATCCAAATCAACACCTGTCAAGACCATGGCGTGGGTCATCAAACTTTCGCTGTAATCCAAACGTCCAGCCTTGTCTTGAGTGAGTTTAATGTCCATGCTTGATTCAAAGTCATAAACATCTGTCGCAAGGATTCCAGCTTTGCGGTTGCTGAGCTGACCAACATCTGAACCAAACCAAACAGTCTCACCTGCTTGCATTTGAGCAATTGCCAACTCTTTCAAGCGCTCCATCGGCACGTTGATGTAACGAACCGCACGGCTACCAACTACATTTCCCAACATCTCAACTGTGTAAGATTGGCCGTAAGGCTTGTCAGCAGTTGGAGCATTGATAACAGAAACATAATCTTCTAGAGGAAGATTGACATATTTCTTGTAAAACTCTTGTGGCGTGATTCCCTTTTCACTTTGGTAGTTGTTATCTTTATCGCGATAAGCAAAGTCAAATTTACGTGGTGGAAGACCCAATGACATAGCAAGGAAGTTAAAGATTTCTTGCAAGAGGTCTTCTTTCTTAGCTTGAACAGTCGCTTGGTCTGCGCCAGAAGCGAGTAAGTCACGCAAGATTTGAGCATCTTGACGAAGCAATTTGTTGAGAATGGCATTTAGCTCACGGCTGCTACTAGATGAAACAGACTCAGGGTAAACTGACTTAGGCACGACACCGTATTTCTCAAAGAGAGAAACGACCATATCCCATTGACCGCCATCTTGTTGTGGAGTTTGAAGTAGGAATTTAACCTTACGGCTCGTCAAATCTTGGTCTGCAGTCGCAATGACTTGCTCCAAGAACCAGTTGGATTTCTCATACTTGTCCCAGAAGAATGTGTGGGCCTGTGATAACTCAAAATTTTCCAATTTATATTGTGAAATGAGTTTGTGGCGGAAGGTATTGAGAGCTGCAAACATCCAGCAACGACCAGATGCTTTCTGGTTAGTAACCTTGTCCTTGGTCAAATCCAATGAGAAAACAGGGGTGTTGTCTACATGGCTTTGGCGACGTTCTAGGGCTGCAAAAATTCCGTTGTGGCTAGCAGCATTTTCAATCGCTTGGTATTTTACATTTGCTTCATAATTGGCAAATAGTTTATCAGTAAATGATTCTTGAATCGCGTTCATAGATTCCTCCTTTTATTCTACAGTCTATTATAACTCTTTTCACAAAGGAAGCAACTGAAAAACATAAAAGGCAAGGACTTTCTCCCTCACCTTTTTCGAATATAAACCAAACTAAGCAATACTTGCAAGGAGAACTTCTAATTCTTCCTTGGTCAAGCGACGCCATTCTCCTCGTTGTAAGTTCTCATCTAAAATCAGAGTTCCCATGGTCAAACGCTGTAGGTCCACTACTTCCTTGCCACAGTAAGCCACCATACGCTTGACCTGATGAAACTTCCCTTCTGCAATAGTCACACGGATTTGGCTCTGATTCTTTTCTGAATCTACCGACACAAGATCCAGTCTAGCAGGCTGACAGGTAAAGTCTTTGAGAGGAATGCCCTTGGCGAATGTATCCACATCTTCTTGGGTCATAATTCCCTTGACTTGCGCCAGATAGATCTTATCCACATGACGCTTTGGCGAAAGAAGAGCATGGGCAAGCTGACCATCATTGGTCAAGAGCAGGAGTCCATGCGTGTCAATATCCAAGCGTCCTACTGGGAAAACTTCCTTGCTCCGAGCAATATCATCCAACAAGTCCAGAACGGTTCTGTGCTTAGGATCTTCAGTCGCTGAAATAACTCCTTGGGGCTTGTTCATCATGTAGTAGACAAATTCTTCATACTCCAACACTTGCCCATCAAAGCGAATCTCATCTCTTTCTTCATCAATCTGCAATTTAGCTGATTTTTCTTTTTTATCATTTACCGTCACGCGCCCAGCCTTGAGCAAGTTTTTGACCTCAGTCCGACTTCCCACAGCGCAGGCAACTAAAAATTTATCTAATCTCATGGAACTATTATATCATACTCAAAAGGAGGCTGGTACAATGACCAACCTCCTTTTCGTTTCATACTCTTCAAAAATCTCTTCAAACCGCGTCAACGTCCATCTGCAACCTCAAAACAGTGTTTTGAGCTGACTTCGTCAGTTCTATCTACAACCGCAAAGCAGTGCTTTGAGCAGCCTGCGGCTAGTTTCCTAGTTTACTCTTTGATTTTCATTGAGTATCAGATTTAAGAAATTAACTTCCTCGTCTCCAGAAAATCGCTAAGACAATCATGGCACCTAAAATCGCTGGGATAATTGCTGTTCCTGATAAAACTGGCCCCCACGTTCCAAAGAGCAAGTGCCCCAGAAAGGCACCAATCCAACCGAGAAACATTTTCCCAAAGCATCCCATACGTTCTCCACGATTGGTCAAAGTACCTGCTAAGAGTCCCACTAGGAGACCAACAAACATACTTCCTATCATCTTGGCTCCTTAATTTGCCCAATCTCCGTTGCGGAAGAGAGGTACTCGTGTTCCATCCTCACGGATACCATCGATATCCATCTGATTAGAACCAATCATAAAGTCCACGTGAACATCTGAACGGTTAAGTCCCGCAGCTTCAAGCTCTTCTTCGCTCATCTCTGCTCCACCAACGACGCTAGTCGCATAGGCTGCACCGATAGCCAAGTGGTTTGAAGCATTCTCATCAAAAAGGGTGTTGAAGAAGGTAATGCCTGACTGAGAAATTGGGCTTGGATCTGGTACCAAGGCACATTCACCCAAGGCACGCGCACCCGCATTTTTAAAGACAAGATCCTTCATAACCTGATCACCCTTCTCAGCAGTAATATCTACGATTTGGCCATCTTTAAAGGTTACTTTAATGCCTTCGATGATATTTCCATTATAGCTAAGCGGTTTTGTAGAAGTGACATAACCATCTGCACGACGGAAGTCTGGCGCTGTGAAGACCTCTTCTGTCGGCATATTTGGCAAGAATCCTTCTCCCTGCGCATTGATAGCACCAGCTGATTCCCAAACGTGGTTCTTTGGCAAACCAAGTGTCAAATCTGTCCCTGGCGCTGTGTAGTGAAGAGCTGAAAATTGCTCTTTATTAAGCATATCAGCCTTGCTCTTCAAGATAGCTGCATGCTCTTCCCAAGCCTTAACAGGATCTTCTTCATAAACGCGGCAAGTTTTGAAAATTTGGTCCCAAAGGAGATCGACTGCTTCTTCGTCGCTCGCAGCATTTGGAAAGACTTTCTTAGCCCACTCAAGTCCAGCAGCGGCTGCTACAGTCCAGCTAACCTTGTTAGATTGAGTTGCGATACGCATTGGCTTCATGGCAAGTCCCATAGCTTTAGCAGAAGCTGAAAGCTTGTCAGCATCCACTCCGTTCAAGGCACCTGGATCAGATGAACGAACCCCAAGACGGCTAGCTTTGTTCTCTAAAAGATAGTTCATCTCAGCAATCTTGTATTCTGGCACATTGTCCAAACGCTCCATCGGCGCATGGAGGAATTTCTCACGGTTAATGACATCATCTGTCCACTGAACGATAACCTCATGCGCACCCAAGGCATAGGCTTCTTTGACGATTAGGTGAGCTAACTCACGTTGCTCCACATCGATAGAGAGAGCCAAGGTATGACCAGGTTGCACATTGATTCCGTTTGCAACCAATAATTTCGCATATTTTTCTAGATTTTCTTTAAAATTTGGTAAAACCATGTAATTTTCTCTTTTCTATTTTTATTTTTCTTTCAAAGCAGAGAATAATCCTGCTAGTGCAATAGCACCTGACAAGAGTGCTGTTGATAGAAGAATTGTCTGATCAGCAAGTTCTAATTGATATTCAAATACCTTCTCAGCCGGCTTATCTTCCGCAAAAATTCTTAGTTTCATAAAGATGTTCTCCGTTCTAATTCTTAAAACAACTCATCAAACAAACTCAACTGGTTATCCTCTGGCATATTGCCCAGAATCCCCATTTCATCCATCTTTTCAACCAAGGTTGATGAGAGCCCACCACGTTTGCGTAGTTCTGTTTTAGAGAGGAATTCTCCCTCTTCACGCGCTCGTACCAACTGCTTGGCAACATTCTCTCCCAGACCATCCATTGCTACAAATGGCGGAATGAGGGTATCCCCATCAATGAGGAACTCTGTCGCCTGACTACGGTAGAGGTCGAGTTTGCCAAACTTAAAACCACGTTCCCACATTTCATTGACAATCTCAAGAGTTGTATAGAGGTCAATTTCCACATTAGATGCTTCATTGTTCTTCCGTTTTTCAGCAATTTCTTCCATTCTACGCTTGATAGCATCTAAGCCCGCACCCATGGTCTTGATATCAAAAGCCTTAGCACGGATGGAGAAGTAAGCACAGTAATAATAAATGGGATGGTGAACCTTGAAGTAGGCCACACGCAAGGCCATCATAACGTAGGCTGCCGCATGGGCTTTAGGGAACATATACTTGATTTTCCCACAAGACTCGATATACCACTCTGGCACCTTGTTGGCCTTCATGGCTTCGATATAGCCATTTCGCTCCTCTTCGGAAATCTTCAACCATAAGCCCTTACGTACCCGTTCCATGATGGTAAAGGCCATCTTAGGTTCGAGACCAGCATGCATGAGGTAAACCATGATATCGTCCCGACAACCAATAACGGTTGATAGGTCAGCAATCCCTTGCTTAATCAAATCTTGGGCATTTCCCAACCACACATCGGTACCGTGGGACAGACCTGAGAGCTGAAGCAACTCCGCAAAAGTCGTCGGATGCGTCTCATCTACCATCCCACGTACAAAGTTGGTTCCAAATTCTGGAATCCCCAGCATGCCCGTCGGTGTTCCGATTTGTTCAGGAGTCACCCCTAGCACATCAGTCCCAGAGAAGAGGGCCATCACGCCTTCGTCATCCATAGGGATTTCATTAGGATCAATCCCAGACAAATCCTGCAATTTCCGAATCATGGTCGGATCATCATGTCCCAGTACATCAAGTTTGAGGACGTTCTCATCGATATCGTGGAAGTTAAAGTGAGTCGTTTGCCATTCAGCCGTCACATCATCCGCTGGATACTGGACAGGCGTAAAATCGTAAACATCCATGTAGTTAGGAATAACAACGATTCCCCCCGGGTGTTGTCCCGTAGTTCGCTTGACACCAGCCGCACCTTGGGCGAGGCGCTCCACCTCTGCATCACGATAAAACTTCCCGTAATCTCTCTCATAGCCCTTTACAAATCCATAGGCAGTCTTAGCAGCCACCGTACCAACCGTTCCTGCACGGAAGGCATATTCTTCACCAAAGATATCACGCACATCCAAGTGGGCGCTAGGCTGGTCTTCTCCCGAGAAGTTCAAGTCAATATCAGGAACCTTGTCTCCATCAAAACCAAGGAAGGTCTCGAACGGAATATCCTGGCCATTTTTACTGAGTTTGTGACCACATTTTGGACAGTCCTTATTGGGCATATCAAAACCGGAACCATAAGAACCATCGGTGATAAACTCGCTGTACTGACACTGACCACAGACATAGTGAGGAGAGAGAGGATTAACCTCCGTAATCCCAATCATAGTCGCAACGAAACTAGAACCAACAGATCCACGAGAACCAACCAAGTAGCCCCGTTCATTAGAGCGTTGCACCAGCATCTGCGAGGCCAGATAAATCACAGCAAATCCATTCCCCAGAATAGAAGTCAATTCTTTTTCAATCCGCAAATCAACAATATCTGGCAGCGGATTTCCATAAATCTCAAAAGCTTTCTTGTAGGTTAATTCAGCGACCGTTTCTTCAGCCTTATCGATAAACGGCGTGTACAAGTCACCCTTAACCACCTCAACCGGTTCAAAAATTTCTGCCAAAGCATTGGGATTTTCAATAACCAGTTTCCGAGCTAAATCTTCTCCCAAGAAGGCAAATTCATCCAACATCTCATTGGTAGTTCTAAAATGAGCTTTTGGCAGAGGAGCTGGTTGGGCATGTTCGCCGTGACCAATGGTACGGTTAATCATCGCTCCCTGACCCAAACTACGGACGATAATTTCACGGTAAATCTCTTCTTCCGGTTCGATATAATGGACATTTCCCGTAGCCAAAACTGGCTTGCCAAGGCGGTCTCCAACCTCTATTAAACTCTTGATAATAGTCTGGAGTTCATCCATATCCTTGACCTGCTCCTTAGCAATCAATGGCGCATAGATAGCAGGTGGCATAACCTCGATAAAGTCATAATACTTGGCCACCTCAACCGCCGCATCTACACCTTGGGAAACAACCGCGTCAAAAACTTCACCTTCAGAGCAAGCTGATCCTAAAATCAATCCCTCCCTATGGGCATCTAGAACCGTTCTCGGAATCCGCGGCACTCCTTCAAAGTACTTGGTATTAGACAAGGAAACCAGCTTAAAGATATTTTTTAGCCCTACTTGATTCTTGACATAAATGGTCGCATGCTTGATCCGAGCTTTTTTATAAGAATCTGGACTAATCAAATCAATATTAAGTCTAGCTAGATCGGTCACACCATGTTTTTCTGCTACCTCTTTGATAAAAATAAAGAGCAGACGACCAGTAGCTTCCGCATCGTAATTGGCCATGTGGTGATGTTCTAAGGCCACACCAAAACGCTTGGTCAAAGGCCCCAAACCATGACGTTTATACTCAGGATAGAGATTTCTAGCAAACTCCAGCGTATCAATAACTGGCTGACTAATCTTTAGCAGACCATGACGCTCATAGTTGGCATTCATAAATCCAACGTCAAAGGTCGCATTGTGGGCAACTAAGACCGTATCCTTGCAGAATTCTTGGAATTCTTGCAAAACTTGTTCCAGTGGTTTGGCATTTTTGACATGGTCATCTGTAATTCCAGTCAACTCAGTAGTAAAAGCTGACAAGGGATGTCCAGGATTGATAAATTCATCAAATTCAGCAATAACATTCCCCTTGTACATCTTAGAGGCCGCAACCTGAATCAAATCATTATAGATAGCTGAAAGCCCCGTCGTTTCCACGTCAAAGACCACGTAGGTCGCTTCCGACAAGTCCATCTCCACTTCGTTGTAGACGATAGGGACACGGTCCTCCACGATATTGGCTTCCATACCATAGATCAGCTGGATTCCCGCTTTCTTAGCCGCCTTATAGCCATGTGGGAAGGACTGGACATTCCCATGATCCGTGATGGCAACCGCCTTGTGTCCCCACTTAGCAGCTGTCGCAACGATTTCTTCTACCTCTGGCAAAGCATCCATTGTCGACATATTAGTATGAGCATGAAACTCAACCCGACGCTCACCTTCTGGCATCAAATCCTTCCGCTCATAGTGAACAACTTCCTGCACATCCTGTACGTTCATAGTCAAATCGCGTGTGAAGTTATTCATCTCCACATTCCCACGGACTCGGAGCCAAGAATTTTTCTTAATTAGATCAAATTTCTGAGCCTCTTCCTCATTCTTAACCCACTTTTGCATCGAAAAACTTGAAGTGTAGTCCGTCATTTTAAAGTTGATCAAAACACGCCCTGTTCTGGTCACTTTTTGCTCCACATCAAAAACAACCCCTTCAAATACCAAACGATTTTCTTCCGTCGTCACTTCGATCATAGGAGTAATCTCTGCCTTATCTAGCTTGGGTTTAGCTGCAGCTTTTTTGGCTTGAAAATCAAAGGCTGGTTTCTCTTCTGCTGGAGGAGGTGCCAGCTGTTCCAGTTGTTCCATCGCACGGAGCGTTTCCTCATTGGCCGCTTGAACAATCTGCTCATTTTCAGCATGAAAGGCCTCTTCCTGCTCTTGGGTCAGCACATCATTTTTCTCTACTTGACAAGTAAAAGTTGGAAAACCAAACTTTTCAAGTTGTTTGGCTAAATTAGGAAGATGATTCTTCTTAAAATGTTCCTTATCAATCGCCTCAGAACCCTCAATAAAGAGTTGATTTCCCTCAGCACGAACTTGCAGATTTTGATAAAGGGACTTAAAACCTTGACTAGCACATGGCCCTTCAGAAAAAGCCTCTTTATAGTAGGCCTGCAAGAGTTGGTTTGAAAATTCTTGAGATAGAGCCTTGATTTCGAAAACAGCTTTATTGCCTGTCTTAGAAAATTCCTCACTCAAACCCTTCTTTAATTCTAAAAAGATTTCAATCGGTAAAATATTAGAAAATACGAAATGAAACTCCCATACCTTACTAATTTTATGAACCACAACTCGCTCAATATCAGCCTGTGATAAAGCAGGAGCCTGTCTCATTTCAGCAGACATCCCCAGTTGATTCATCAAAATTTCAAAACTGTTTGACATTCATTTTCCTCACATTATTCTCCTACTATTTTACCATATTTAAAGGTATTTTCTAAAGACAAAAGGAAGCCACTTCAAGACAACAAAGAATTTTCTTATTTGTACTTTTACTACTCATTTAAGGAGATTTACCTATAGAAAAAGAATGAGTTTAAGGAAATTAAAAAATTTTCATAACAGTACTCCCCAAAAAAAGTTAGATAAATGATTTATCCAGAGAAGTTAGTTCTATTTTACACATAAAGAAAATACCCCAAAAGTTAGACAGAAAAAATCTAACTTTTGGGGTGCAGTTTCTCATTTATAAAACCTGAACAGAAAGTAAGCTCTAACTTCTGCCTTCTCTCTTATGCTTGATATCGTTTCACACCATCTAGATAGGTTGCTACCAATTCCAAATCTTTATCTAGTACGATAAAGTCAGCGTCGTAGCCTTCACGGATTTGGCCACAGACATCGTCAATATTAACAGATTTAGCTGGGTTAAGGCTGGCCATCATGACCGCTTCATGCGGATTCGCAATTCCCCATTCGACAACATTTCTCATACCATCTTTAAGTTTGAGGATAGAACCTGCCAAATTACCAGTAGATTTGAGACGTGCAGTTCCATTTGCTACTACAACAGGGAATTCTCCCAACATATAGTCACCGTCTTCAAGCCCACCAGCTGTCATACAGTCCGTAATAAGAGCGATGTTTTCTGTCCCCTTTTGCTTAAGTAAAATCTCACAAGCTTTTGGATCTACGTGATAACCATCACAGATCAATTCTGCGTAAGTATGTGGGAGCTCATACATAGCTCCTACCATACCTAGTTCGCGGTGTGTTAAACCACGCATCCCATTATAGGCATGTACCCATACACTAGCTCCAGCATCAACTGCCTTCTTAGCTTGTTCAAATGTCGCATCTGAGTGTCCAAGTGCAACTGTCACACCTTCACCTGTAATAGTACGTACAAAATCTTCCACTCCATCACGTTCTGGTGCAATAGCGATTTTATTTAGCATCCCTTTTGCAGCATCCTGCCAAGAATGAAACTCCTCAACACCCGGGTCTCTCATATAAGTTGGATTTTGTGCCCCCTTAAAAGTTTCTGTGAAATATGGACCTTCATAATAAATCCCACGAATCTTAGCACCTGTTGCTTCTTTATAATGGTTTCCAAGATTTTCAGTGACTGCAAGCAATTGCTCATAAGTGGCTGTTAAAGTTGTGGGCAAGAAACTGGTAACACCGGTACTAAGAAGTCCTTCACTCATAGTATGCAATGTACCTTCAATGTTGTTGTCCATCACATCTACACCTGCATATCCATGAATATGAGTATCCACAAGACCTGGTGCAATGCTATAACCAGTATAGTCAAGAACCTCTGCTCCTTCAGGAATTTGATCCACATGTTTCCCAAATTTGCCATCAACAAGTTCTAAGTACCCACCGCGACGAATGCCAAATGGATAGAAAAACTGATCCGCTTTAACGTAATTAGGCATAATAATGACCTCCTTAAAAGATTACTTTTGATATTTATTATGTCAATTACATTATAAACCTTTCTGATTCATTTGTAAATGGTATAGACCTGTTTTCTAGATATATTTTAAAAGAGCTGGATTTCTCCAGCTCTTCTCTTTTTAATACAAGTTATTTTGATTTAACCGGCTTGTCTTGAGCTGTTTGCAAGGCTGCAGCAATGGTATCTGCATACAATTTAGCTCCTGCTTCAATTTTACTATTGTCACTTCCAAAATGGACTTGGTCTGTCCCAGTCCAAATTTCTGGATGTTCCTTAGCAGCTTGATTCCAATCTGCTATCGTAATGTAAGGAGTTTTCTCTGCCAATTCTCTCATATAGGCAGCCGCCTTCTCAACGATTGCATAGGTCTCTTTTGTCTTATCCCCCTCATAAGGAGTCACCAAAACCATATGGTGGCCCTTAGGAAGATTTTTTACGATACTATCCCAATCTTCCTTGTAATTTTCAGGATTATTTACCCCAGTCGCAATGACCACCATCTTAGGTAAAAATTTATTCTGGCTATTGTTGAGCATGATTTCATTGGCAGTCTTGGTTGTTCTGCTGACCTGCGCGTTAATCTGTGCTCCAGGAAGGGCTGTCTGCAGGGCTGTATTTGCCCTTAAAGCCACCGAGTCACCAATTAACATAGTGCCATCAGCAATTCCTAAACTATCAGCTTCTGCCCGTTCTGTCATTACCTTGGTCTGGTTAATATTTGTTGCAGCTTGCTTCAAGCCATTGACAGTTAAGTCTGTCTCAAAAGCTCCCACTTGTGGTGCCAACAGAGTTACTAAGAAGACAATGAAGGCTAAAATTCCAGTACTTGCTGCAAGGATTATGTGAATATGAGGCAGGGGACGGAGGGTTTGTATAATAGGTGTGTCCTTTCCTGCAATCCAAGGTTCCAACACATAAAATGATAGACTGGCGAATCCATAAGAAAAAATCAAAGTTAATAACACAGCAAGAAGATTTGATGTCAACTGTGAAAAAATGATATAGAAAGGCCAATGGAAAAGATAAACCGCATAGCTAGTATCCGCTAAAAAGCTGATAATCTTTGGCTCCTGTATATGAGGAGTCTTTTCATGTAAGACACGCGCCGCCAGAATCATAGCAAGGGCTGCAAGGCTGGCAAGCAAGAAGCCCATAAGATAGGTAAAGAGATAGGTAAATTTGACAAAGAAGGTCAAAATGAGTAAGAATCCAAAACCTCCCCCAAAAACTAAAAGGGTCTTGCGTAAATCCCAGATTTTATCCAATTGCTTAACTAGGGAAGTCGTCTGACGAACGCCTACGATAGTTGCTAACACACTTCCCAAAAAGAATGGATAAACATGAGTTAAACTGGAGAAGTAAACAGAGGAATAAGAGGTTACTAGAAAACTACCAATAAACATGGAGAAGAAGCTGATCAAGAAGGCAGCAGCAGACAAGAGAAAGACCATCCCCCTCAACTGACCATTTGATTTAGCCTGTTTAGATAAGAACCAAACTGCCAATCCCCAGAGGATATAGTAGTGAACCTCAACAGCCAAGCTCCAATTATGAACAAACAAATGTGGAATGAACTGAGATTCATAACTCCCACCTGTTAGGAGCTCATAGAAGTTGGTCATGAAGCCTAAAACACCCGCAATCTGGCCCCCAATTCCAGCCACATAATCTTGGCGAACTAGAAAAGTAAAGGGCATGGTTACCAAGACCATCAAAACCACAGGTGGCACAATCCGATAAAAGCGTCTCCTAAAAAATCCTATCAAGTCAATCTCATGATTTTTAGAAAATTCTTCGATGAGTAGAGCCGTAATCAGGAAGCCTGAAAACGTGAAAAAGACATCTACCCCGAAAAATCCTCCAGGAAAGATCGTCTGAAAGAAATGATACAAGAGTACCAGTAGTAAACCTGTAATCCTAATCAAGGAAAACCATTTAATGCGCATACGAGTTTATTCTCCCTTTCATTATACACTTTATTCTATCAAAAAAAGAAGAAAAATCCCAAGAGAAAACTTAGGATTTTTAGCTTATATCAATTCCAGTTTAAAAATTACGGCCTGACTTATTATAGCCATATTTTTCAACAAAATACTCACGGAATTCCAAGAGATTGTCATCCATGATGGCTTGTCGCACTTGCTTCATCAGGTTAAGCAAGAAGTAAAGATTGTGGTAGCTAGTCAAGCGGATACCGAAGGTTTCATCAGCCTTGAGCAGGTGACGAAGATAAGCGCGTGTATAGTTCTTACATGTGTAGCAATCACACTCAGGATCCAACGGCGTAAAGTCCTCAGCAAACTGGGCATTTTTGACAACCAAACGCCCCTGACTAGTCATACAAGTCCCATTACGAGCGATACGAGTCGGCAAGACACAGTCAAACATATCCACCCCACGAATCACCCCATCAATCAAGCTATCTGGCGCTCCCACACCCATCAAATAGCGAGGTTTGTTTTCAGGCAACAATTGGGTTGTAAAGTCCAAGACCGCATTCATCTCTTCGTGGGTTTCTCCCACTGCTAAGCCACCGATAGAGTAGCCTGGGAAATCCATGCTGACAAGGTCATGAGCCGATTGGCGACGCAGGTCTTCAAATCCAGCCCCCTGCACAATTCCAAATAACCCTTGGTCATGTGGACGACGGTGAGCCTTCAAACCACGCTCAGCCCAACGGCTTGTACGCTCGATTGATTTCTTAACGTAGTCGTATGGTTGATAAAACTGAGGACATTCGTCAAAGGACATCATAATATCTGAGCCTAGATTGTTCTGAATAGAAATGGCTTTTTCTGGTGACAAGAACATCTTAGAGCCATTGAGATGGTTTTTAAAAGTTACCCCTTCTTCTGTGATATTTCGGCTATCTGCTAGAGAATAAACCTGGAAACCACCACTATCTGTCAAGATAGGCTGGTCCCAATTCATGAACTTGTGGAGACCACCTGCGCGAGCGATGAGTTCATCTCCAGGACGAAGCCAGAGATGATAGGTGTTTGACAGGATAATTCCCGAACCCATCTCCTTCAATTCTTCAGGCGACTGAGTTTTGACAGTGGCTTGTGTCCCAACTGGCATAAACATAGGTGTTGGGAAGGTGCCATGGGGAGTGATGATTTCCCCCAGGCGAGCTCCTGTGTGTTTTTCTTTCTTAATCAAACGATATTTGATTGGTGAATCTGACATTTTTTACCTCCGAAGCTGGGAAAGACAGTCCCAGTTCATACTTTGTGCCCAAGGGCATACTGTATGATTTTATCAAAAAAAGCTGGAACTGTCACGAACTATGGTATAATGAGAGAATGAAATACCCAAAAATTGATTTAAAAACCATTCGTCTGCAGGCCAGACAATTTCAGGCTGAAAATCCCCGACTCTTTCTCGTCTATCTCTTACCTAGCATGCTGGTCATTTTGTCTGGCTTCCTCAATCCCTTAGAGCGTATCAACGAGTCTATTTTAGAACAACCCTTTTTAAGCGTACTTAGTCATGTATTCCAAGCCTACCTTTTTCCACTATTAGTCTCCTTTATTGGAACAATACTTCTAACCAGTTCCGTCTATACAACGCTGAAACTCATCAAGAACTCAGATACAGAACTATCCGTCAAAAATAGTCTCACTCTCTTTAACGAAGAGCACTTTTCACAAACCTTTTTGACTCTCCTTCTCAAACGTTTCTATCTCTTCTTATGGAGCATTCCTAGTTTGCTTGGAATTTACTTCCTTTTTTACAGTAGCTTTCTTGCAAAGAAATTCGTTGCCCTTCATCCTGAGTTTCCCAATCTGGATCTTACGTCAATTGAAACCGAGCGTTTCCTCATGACATTTGGTCTCTACTTTCTAGCAAGTATCCTCTTGATGATTGTCGGAAATAGTCTCTATATTCCACAATACTATGCCTATTCACAGGTAGAATTTCTCCTCTGTGATACTCTAGATTTAGGACAAGCCAAACCAGGGCAAATCCTTAAGACCAGCCGTTTCTTAATGAAAGGTTACAAATTTCAGCGCTTTGTCCTAGACTTACAACTCCTTCCTTGGTATTTCCTCAATTGGATTACCTTTGGGATTGCTAGTTTCTCACTCCTACCCTACATTCAAATCAATAAAATAATTTTTTACCGAGCAGTACTGGCTCGAAAACGTCCAAAAGCTTGAAGGTGGCCCCTCAAGCTTTTTTCTATCAATGAGTTTCTCCACCTACCAACTTGAGGTCCTCATCTCCATGTTCGATAATGGCTCCGATTGCCGCTTCTATCCCTCGCCTAATATCCACTAAACTCATAGCTGGAGTAGTCGGTCTATTCACCACCTGTTCCATCATATAAGGAATATGCATAAACCCTGCCTTAACATGTGGAAATTTCTTTTCTACCAAATAGAGGGCCTGATACATCAAATGATTGCAGACAAAAGTCCCTGCCGTATTGGAAACAGAGGCCGGCAAGCCCTCTTTTTTTATAGCTTGAACCATCGCTTTAATCGGCAGACTGCTAAAGTAGGCCGAAGCACCATCTGGGCGAATGGGAAGGTCAATCGGTTGATTGCCTTCATTATCTGGTATGCGTGCATCGTCCTGATTAATGGCCACTCGTTCAGGCGTCAAGCTAGTTCTTCCACCCGCTTGCCCGATACAAAGGACAAAGTCAGGTTGATAACGGTTCATCTCTTCTTCCAATACATGAACCGATTTGTGAAAGACTGTCGGCACTTCTAGCCAACGAACCTCAGCACCATGGATTTCAGCTGGTAAACCTTTAACAGCCTCCAAAGCTGGATTGACCTTTTCCCCTCCAAAGGGCTCAAAACCTGTCACTAATACTTTCATTTCTAACTCCTCAAAACCAATTCAATGAGACTTTTTCTTAAAAACAAGTATAACATATTTCCCTTATTCTGGAGTGAAAAGGACTAGCGAGACTTTGATAGACCTTTGAGCTTATTTAAAGAGGAAAATACTAATCAAGGCCAAAATAGCTGGTCCACCTTGCTTCAAAATAATTTTCTTATCTGCTGTCAGAGAGCCATAAGCCGCAGCCCCAATCACAAATAAAACAAAAATAGTCACAATTTCTAAATTCTGTGAGAAATAAATTCCATACAAGAGAAAGACTCCTAGCAGAGCGTTATAAATCCCTTGATTTTTAAACAGTGAACTTACAGACGGACGAGCTAGTTCTTCCTTTTCCATGTTAAAGACTCGACTGGTTGCATCTGATTGCGTTGCAATACTTTCCAAATAAAAAATGTAAAAATGCTCCAAAGCAACGATCGTTGCTAGAATGATTGTCATAATTGACATATTTTTCTCCTTAAATCTCTATATTCTCAATACCCAAAACCAATTTATTTAATAAACGGCTGAGTTCTGTTCTCTCAGAATCTGTTAAGATACTTTCCATCGCCTCCTTAACCTTGATATGCGTCAGAGGGGGATTCACCACTAACTGCTCCTTGGCATACTTCGTAGCCTCTACCAACACTTCCCGCTGATTTTCAGAATTGCGATGACGCTCGACCAAACCTTCCTTTTCTAAAATCTTAAAATGCCGGGTTAAAGCAGCTTGATCAATTTTCAAACGCTCCTGAACTGCTATTTGATTACAAGGGGAATGCTTCAGCAAAAATAATAAAATCTGATACCGTGTCAAACTAATCCCAAGCTTTTTTTCAAACAATTGCGTGCTCGCTTGCTCAGACAAGCGGAGTTGATAAAGTAAATCTTGAATCTCTATCATTTTTTCTTTCCTTTTATTGATTTATCAATAATTGACTAATCAATTATAATACAAAGTAAAATAGATTGCAAGAATGTTGCTTAAGGCATTGTAAGATTGTAATTTTCCATTCAAATTGACAAAGAAAAAACGAACGAGACTCACTTCCTATCACGAAAGCGACATCTCATTCGTCAAAATGATATTACTAATTCGGTTTTATCCATTCATTGACACGTGAACGTGATCATAGTGATTTTCTGTCACGCTACCACGATCTGGCATTGGATTCCAAGTGTTAGCTGGTCCATATTTGCTATCAAATGGAGCATAGAAACGTTGTTTCCAGATGATATAACTAATGCCACGACTAGCCATATTTTGAATAGCGTATTCCGCAATCTTATCCCCTAGTTCTGAGCTTTCTGGCACCATAAAATCGATAGCCAAACCTTTTCCGTGATCTCCACTATCTCCTGGACGGTAACCACTAAAGGATGTGATACCAAACAAGTTGGCAATCTCTTCTTTAAAGGCAGCTGTTTGTGGTTGAAGACCTGCATTTTCAGATTTCGCTACCGCAAGTCCAGCATAATCGGGCGCTGCTGGAGCTGCGTAAGTTGTTGAAACTGTTTTCTTCTCTTCTGGTTGATAAGTAGAAACTGCTGTTGTAGCTTCATTTGATGAGTTTTCTTTTGCTTCTTCTGGAGTTCTAGTTGCTTCCACTGCTGATTCAGCTTGAGGGCTTGCTTGTGTTTCCTGCTTCTCAGCTAGAGTCGTTGCCTGAGGAGCTGCTTCTGCAACTGCACTGCTTGTTTCAGCTGTTTGCTCCTCTGAAACAGAAGTTCCTGTAGATGGTGTCACTTCTTCTGAAGCAGTCACTGTCTCTGTAACTTCTGAACTTGTTGCTACTTCTTTTGTACTTGTAGTCTCTACCGCTTTTGGAGCTTCTGCAATCGGTTGAGAAAGATCTGCAACCTGAACAGTTTGATCATCAACCGTCACTTGATTGGTTGTCAAATCTGCTGTCGCAGTTGTCACTTCTTCACTAGAATCTGCTTGAGGAGTTTGGATTTCAACTTCCGTTACCTCTTCTGCTTCATTGACGGTCGTTGTCAAAACAGTTTCTGGGAAAATCAAGTCCATATTAGTGATTTTATTCAAATTCGCAAGAACTGTGACATCTACACCCAAGGCTTCTGCAATGGTGCTCAAGGTATCACCATACTGAACGGTGTAACTTGTTTTGTTGTCCGTTTTAGTCAAATCATTTTGGATTTGCTCAACACTACGTGCAGTCCAAAGAACTTCTTCTGCTTGCGTTGCCAATACTGGGGCAAATGACAAGGCTACTGTTGAGGCTAATAATATTCTTTTCTTCATTCTTTCAAATTCCTTTCAAATGAGTACCTGTATATCATAACACAAAAAATGCAGAAAAAAAGCCCTCTAGGGCCTATTTAACAGAACTGTCTATTCCTTGTAACAAACTCGGTTACTTGAAATAGTTTGTTAGGTCTCTGTCACAAAACTGACACAATCTTTTTATTGCTCAGCCTCAAAAATACGGGAAATATCTGCTAACGCTTGAATCCTGTAATTTCCTTCATAAGTCGACTCTAAAAAATTAATGCTTTGAATCCCACTATTCTGGGCAAATTTCACATCCAGAGTCCGATCCCCTATATAATAGGTGTTATCAGGATTCAGCTGATACTTGCCTAACAGATAGTTAGCCGCTTCTGGACTTGGCTTCCGCACAAAACCACTCTGACTGGTTAAAATCTCTGTAAAATAAGATTCCAAACCCAAGTCTCTGAGAATGGTACGAGCATTGTCTCCCTTATGAGTGTAAACAAACTGCTGAATTCCTGATTCCTCTGCCCAAGCTAGCACATCACGCGCACCTGGCATCAAAACTACCTGAGCATTCTTCTCAGCCAAACTCTGGGCACGCACCTGATTTAGCATTTCCACATCCAGCTTTCTCTCTTCTGCCACCTGCACAAGTAAATCCTGCACAGAAAACTTGAGAATAAACTCCCTCACCTGCTCCTTATCATAAGGAATAGAAAACTGAGCAAAAGTTTCCTCAATTCCTGATAAAATCGCTTCGTAAGAATCCAATAAAGTCCCATCTAAATCCCAAATAAAAGCTGTTTTTTGCATTTCCTATCCTTTCAAGCTCATATAACGCTGGTAACGGTAACGTAGAAATAACCAACGAAAACCATTATCCAAAAGGGTTCCGGCCCAAATACCGGGCAAGCCCCAACCAAGCACAATCCCCATCAGATATCCTGTTCCAATGCGGATACACCACATTCCTATACTTGTCGCATAAAAGGGAAGCCGAGCATTGCCCAAACCCTGCCAGACTGCTGTATAGATGACTGTCCCTATCGTCATAGGAGTACCAAGTAGTGAAAAAAGTGTCACTAGCACACTAGCCTCCACCGCTAGAGAATCAGTCGTATAGAGATGAGTTAGTGGTATACCCAAGGCATAGACACTAAGCGTCAAGGGCAACATGAGAAGCAGAGAAAGCCAAAAGGTTTGCTTGCTCAAATTAGCTACTCTTTCCCAATTATCCTCTCCAACTGCTCGAGCTACCAGCATGACCGTTGCAGTAGCGACGCCAAAGGCAGGCATATAGTTAAACTGGGTCAAGACTTCTCCGACTGCATTTCCAGCCACCGCCTCCGTTCCAAAAGAAACAACCAAGGCAATGATCACGACATCTCCAGCCCTCATCATGAGCCTCTCTCCAGCTGCTGGCAACGCTAAGGTCAATAGTTCCTTATCTAAACCAAAAGTCGGTTTCTCAAAAGGCAACTTTAATTGCGACCATAAAATCACAAGACCTACCAAACGAGACAGAATTGTCCCCCAAGCAACACCAGCTATCCCCATATCCAGAACAAAAATAGCTAGACTTGAAAAAAGAATATTCAAGGCATTGGATAAAAAACTAACATAGAGAGGCAGACGTGGATTATGCGTTGCACGAATCAAGGCTCCCAGACTAGTCATTAAACCTAAGAGAACAATCGATCCGCCTACCAAAGATAGGTAGAGTCCACCACTCTCAGCTACATCTCTCTCCGTCCCCAAAAGTCCTATCATCTCTTTCCCAGCGAAGATGGACAAAGTTCCTAAAAGGAAACTTAAGAGTAAAGTAATTTTCAACGCCTCAGTCACATGGTAGGCTAGCTTAGACTGATTCTTCTCCCCTAAACTCTTTGAAATAACACTGGAAATAGCAGCTCCCAGAGCTATGAAAATCGCCTGATAAATAGTGATAATATTGCCAGCTACTGAAACACCCGAAATAGCTATCAAGCCCAAGTGGGCTACCAAGTAACTATCCACCATCCCCATGAGCATCTGCAAAAAGTTTTCGCCCATAGCTGGCAAGGCAATATTCAGAATGTCTTTATTTTTCTTAAACAATCCTTCCTCCTGATGAAAAGAAACTCAGTTGGTTTCCCAACCGAGTTTACTCCTTCTGTCTTAAAGTTCTAGATAAGCCTCAACCGCTGCTTGCATGTCAGTAGCTGCCACTGTTGTCTTATGACGAACAGGAGCTGTTTCAAGCCCATCAACTGCTGGCGGCACTGCAACGCCTGAAATGTCATGTAATTGAGCCAAGGCTTCAAAGTCAGTCAAACCAACTTTCCCTGTTACCGCTTCTACTGTAACTACTGGGAACTTGTATGGACTAGCTGTTGAAGCAATCACCGTCTTAGTCGCATCTCCAGTAGTCGCCTGGTATTTTCTATACACTGCTGAGGCAACAGCTGTATGAGGGTCCTCGATATAAGAATCTGACTCATAAACGCGCTTGATTTCTGCTGCTGTTTCTTCCTCAGTCGCATATTCAGCTGCAAAGAGGTCAAGAATCTCTGTATCAAAATTAGTCAACTCATATTGACCTTGGCTATTCAAGGCATTCATGAGTTCAGCTGTCTTAACTGCATCATTCCCCAAAAGATGGAAAATCAAACGCTCCAAGTTTGAAGATACCAAGATATCCATAGATGGACTAGTTGTTACCTTAAACTCACGTTTCTTGTCATAAACACGTGTCTTGAAGAAGTCTGTCAAAACATTGTTGTCATTTGAAGCACAGATAAATTTACCAACTGGAAGACCGATTTGTTTAGCATAAAAGGCAGCCAAGATATTTCCAAAGTTTCCTGTTGGTACTGTGAAGTTGACCTTATCACCAGCTACAATCTCACCAGTCTTGACCAACTGAGCGTAAGCATAAACATAATAAACAATTTGTGGTACCAAACGACCAATATTCATAGAGTTAGCTGATGAAAATTGCAACTTGTTTGCCGCTAATTTTTCACGAAGAGCCACATCATTAAACATATGCTTCACATTTGTTTGCGCATCATCAAAGTTACCATCAATAGCGATAACATGAGTATTGTCGCCAGTCTGAGTGGTCATTTGCAACTCTTGAACCTTGCTGACACCATCCTTTGGATAAAAGACGATAATCTCAGTACCAGGGACATCTGCAAATCCTGCCATAGCAGCTTTCCCCGTGTCGCCAGATGTCGCTGTCAAGATAACAATCTTATTCTCCAAACCATGTTTCTTAGCAGCAGTCGTCATAAAGTATGGCAAGATAGACAAGGCCATATCCTTAAAGGCAATCGTTGAACCATGGAAAAGTTCCAAATTGTATTGCCCATCTAATTTCACTAATGGTGCAATATCTGGAGTATCAAATTTGCTATCGTAAGCATTGTTGATACAGTAGTCCAACTCCTCAGCTGTAAAGTCATCTAAAAATGCTGACAAAACTAACTTAGCCACTTCTTGGTAAGAAGCATCTTTTAATTTGTCAAAGTCCAAATCTACCTTTGGATAAGTAACCGGTGTAAACAAACCACCGTCCGTCGCCAAACCTTGCAAAATAGCTTGGCTGGCAGTTACTGTATTGTTGGTATCACGCGTTGATTGATAAACTAATGTCATTTCTCTCTATCCTTTATCTATAGTCTCTTCCATTATATCATGATTTTTCAGAAAATTCTCCCTTTATAAGAGAAATTATAGATTCAATTCTTCTTTCAAAGGCTGTAAGTAGGTCATTTCTTGCTTATTTCTCATCTCCAGTCCTTCCTCAGCTAGCAGGAGTAAATCTTTGGAAAACTCTATAATCGCAGTTTCTTCCTGTTCTGTAAGCTTTTTCTTAGAAAATTGTCGTCTTAAAAACTTATAATTTCGCCCAGATTCTTTAAAGAAAGGTGCTGTTCCTAAGTAAGCTTCTAACTTATCTAAATTAACCAACAATCCCAAGTGAAAAGCTGCTGAAGCGAAGGTTCTATCAAGAGGTTGAGTACACACACTACGAAACTCAACCGTTCCGCGAGTCGTTAAGTCTTGGTACTGATAACTACGATGAGTTTCAAAATCCTTCTCTTGAGGGTAAATAAGAATCTTATCCCCATTCAGAGCATATGCTTGGATTTCAGATGTAGCCAAATAGTCCCTGGCCTGAATCGGATAAAAATAATGTGTTTGTCCATTACGTTCCGCAGTAAAAATTGCAGAATGATCTAGATAATCAAAAAAATCATCCTCATCTTTAAAGAGCCTAGCATTGACTCCGACATTTTCTGGATAGATACCATGCATCGATTCTTCCCAGAAGATGTCCCTTGCAATTTTCGTATCCCAATCTGCACCCGAAAACTCAGAATTGGCAAATAAATAAGCCTTAACTGCTTCAATTTGGGTAAAAGCATTAATCACCCGTAAGTAGTTAGATTTTGAAACATCAAGCTGAACCTGACTCCCACAGATAAAAGCACCATATTCAGGGAAATGATGCAAGTCTGATTCAGCCATATTTCTACTCAAATTCAAATAGTCCACTAACATCTGATAACGTGGATAAGCAACTGGAGTATTCTCATTTTTATTCCAGTTGGGATGAATACCGCAGCCAACGATAGCATGATTGGATTCGCCTAATTTTCTCTGAATTACATTCATATAATTATTAAAACGATTCTCTACCTCTTGAATCGCTTTAACCTTACCAAACGCAAATTCAATCGTAGTATAGGAAACTTCAAATAAAATAGCATCCTGACTTACTGGAGCTACTAACTGGATAGGATTCCCAAAATCATCTACCTTTTCAACATCGAAATCCAAAGCAGAAGCTAAATATCGGAATAATTCCTTGATAACTTCAACATCTTCAGTATCCCCTTCCAAGTTTACAACAGGATATTCCAGCTCAATCCCGACAAACAATTCAGGATTTTCTTTGATATTTTTCAAATACTGATGCTTTAATAAATCGATAGAACGAGACATACTTCCCTACACTTTCATAATCTAAATAAAATTTGAATAACTATTATTATAGCAAAAATAATATAAAAAAGGAACGAAGATTTATCAACGTTCCTTAACTCTATACTATACCGGCGGCCGGGGTCGAACCGGCACGTCCTTGCGGACACTGGATTTT
>NZ_NGVM01000299.1:0-243 GCF_002238115.1 Streptococcus sp. KR
ACTGCATCTCCAGTTGTCTTACCATTCTGAGTCACGGCACCTGTATGTCCGAGAACAACAATTGCTTTAACACCTTTATGACGTAAAACCTTATCATATTTCGCAATGGTTGTTGCTTCATCCAGTAAAGTATAGTTCTTGGCAATCCCTGGTAAATTAGTATTGAGAATACCAATATAACCAACTTTAACTGATTGCTTGGTCTTAGGATCAGTGACTTTCTTAATATAATAAGGGCTGTAT
>NZ_NGVM01000300.1:0-242 GCF_002238115.1 Streptococcus sp. KR
TACAATCATCACGCTATATTGTCATTTCATTTTTAGTACGTGAAATGGGAATTGACATTGTTGAAGCCATCTCTCTTATGGCTGAATTAGAAAAAAGCGGCTTGGTTCGATTGGAATCAAGTGGAGATTTAATACTCAAAGAACTTGGAGGAGCGCTATGAAACGAATTACCGCAAATCAATACCAAACTTCAGAACGGTATTATAAATTACCTAAAATTCTTTTTGAGGATGAGAAATATA
>NZ_NGVM01000301.1:0-241 GCF_002238115.1 Streptococcus sp. KR
GGAGGTAACTATGAAAAGAATAATTCCAGTTTATATATTCCAACAAGTAAATGTCCTATTGGTATCTCTATACTTATTGAAATTTCTTTGTATCGGTGAGTTAACTATACTACAGATTCTCTATAGTTCGTCACTCATTTCTTTTTTATGGATGTATGGCCAACGCAAACAAGCTCATAAGGTCAATATGAAATCTAGGATGAAATGGCTTGGTATTGGATTCGTTAGCCTACTGATTATA
>NZ_NGVM01000302.1:0-241 GCF_002238115.1 Streptococcus sp. KR
CTGGTATGGCTTCTAAATTCGTTAAAAACGATTATTAATCATGAAGTTTATGCAAGAAGAGCCCAAATTATTCAGATGATGAATCAGTTCTTCACATTTTTGCCGAAACGGTTAGTTTCGCTGTTAACAGCAAGCTAAATGGTTAAATTAATTAAAATATGCCCTGTGATACCAAGGGATCAGTCTGTCTTCATACTTTCAAGTTTCAGTTATTTATACTAAGAAGGAATCAACATGCTTG
>NZ_NGVM01000303.1:0-240 GCF_002238115.1 Streptococcus sp. KR
GAATTGTAGAAGAAAAAAGAGCCTTATTAGCTCATGAGGTAGGTTCAGGAAAGACCTTGACCATGCTTGGTGCTGGGTTTAAATTAAAGGAGTTGGGGATGGTTCATAAGCCCTTGTATGTGGTTCCCTCTAGTTTGTCTGCTCAGTTTGGCCAAGAAATCATGAAATTTTTCCCTACTAAAAAGGTCTTTGTGACCACTAAGAAAGATTTTGTGAAGGCGAGAAGAAAACAATTTGTGT
>NZ_NGVM01000304.1:0-240 GCF_002238115.1 Streptococcus sp. KR
TTACTAAGCTCTTAAGAGTTAAACGTTCTGTTTCATACTTTGGATTGAGTTCATCAAAAAATTCATTGGCAAGGCCACCCCATCCGACATACTTGGCTAGTAGTTCTTGTTCTTCTGGATTTGCTTGTCGTCTCTCTTTTTCTAATCTTTTAACAAGATCAATTGCGGCGATATTCGTTTCAATTTTTTCTCGATTTGTCTTAGGATAAAAGTCCTCTAAATCATCTGGAAAAACAAAAT
>NZ_NGVM01000305.1:0-240 GCF_002238115.1 Streptococcus sp. KR
GAATCGTAGAAGAAAAAAGAGCCTTATTAGCTCATGAGGTAGGTTCAGGAAAGACTTTGACTATGCTTGGTGCTGGCTTTAAATTAAAGGAGTTGGGGATGGTTCATAAGCCCTTGTATGTGGTGCCCTCTAGTTTGTCTGCTCAATTTGGCCAAGAAATCATGAAATTTTTCCCTACTAAAAAAGTCTTTGTGACCACTAAGAAAGATTTTGTGAAGGCGAGAAGAAAACAATTTGTGT
>NZ_NGVM01000306.1:0-240 GCF_002238115.1 Streptococcus sp. KR
ATCCACAGTTCCAACACCATTACAACCAAGCATCCCCGCCCCAACCTCTACATTGCAGGTGACGGCACATCCAAGGGTGCCGAAGGTTTAATGGCACCACGAGTTATGATCGCAGCAGGTCACGAAGCAAATATGGTTACCCGATTAATTTTAGGTGAAAAAGAAATCTAAGGAGAATTCTTATGGCAAATGAAAAAGATGAATTGGTAATTGGTAGTCACACCTTTACTTCACGTTTTA
>NZ_NGVM01000307.1:0-239 GCF_002238115.1 Streptococcus sp. KR
AGTTTCGCAGCATTCAAGCAGTTTTGAAAGCAGAAACCGGTTTGCCAATCAAAACCTGGATGGTTGAAAAATCTGTTCAGCATCATCAAACCATCTGTGGATGGACAATTTCTGAAATAAACGCAAAGAAATCCGTTAATAATTAGTTTCTCCTTATCGTCAATGTCTAGCTGTAAGTAAACCAAGTTTAAAGGCGGTGAAAAAATGGGAAATGAAAACTTAGTAAAAGCAATTACTGA
>NZ_NGVM01000030.1:0-12321 GCF_002238115.1 Streptococcus sp. KR
GCAACAACTTTACCAGTTTCTTCACCTTTAGTTGCTGTTGGTACTAATTCGTATACTTTGCCTTCTGCAGTTGTGATACGAGCTGGTTTCATTCCGTTATCAGAAGTATCATAATCTGATCCTGGTTTTCCATCTACAGTGTCTTTAGCACCTGAAGCTACATTTGCACCAGCTGGGTCAACACCTACTAATGGAGTTCCATCTTCTGTTTGATAGTTAACGACTACTTGTCCAGCTTTTTCATAAACATAAGTTACTGTAGTTGTACCTTCAACAACATCTCCAGTAGCTGGTTTAGAATCATCTTTCAATTCTTTAGCTGTTAGGTAGTATTTAACACCGTCTTTGGTGATTTCAGCTTTTTTGTGGTCTGCTGTGTCGTATTTAACGTTTAGAGAAGCATCTGTTTCGTCTTTTTCGTCTTCTGCGATTACGTTACCTTCAGTATCTTCATACTTAACGACAACATTACCTTTTACTTCTTTATAAACGTAGGTTACTTCTTTCGTTTCACCTGCAACAACTTTACCAGTTTCTTCACCTTTAGTTGCTGTTGGTACTAATTCGTATACTTTACCTTCTGCAGTTGTAATACGGTTTGGTTTCATTCCGTTGTCTGCAGTGTTGTAGTCAGTTCCTGCTTTAGCGTCTGTAGTGTCTTTTGCACCTGAAGCTACATTTGCACCATCTGCAGTACCTGTTAATGGAGTTCCGTCTTCTGTTTGGTAGTTAACGATTACTGATCCAGCTTTTTCGTAAACGTAAGTTACTGTAGTTGTTCCTTCTACTACGTCTCCAGTAGCTGGTTTAGAACCATCTTTCAGTTCTTTAGCTGTTAAGTAATATTTAACACCATCTTTCTCGATAGATTCTTTTTTGTGGTCAGCTGTATCGTATTTAACATTTAGAGAAGCATCTGTTTCATCTTTTTCGTCATCAGCAAGTGTGTTACCTTCAGTATCTTCATACTTAACGACAACATTACCTTTAACTTCTTTGTAAACGTAGGTTACTTCTTTAGTTGTTCCTGATTCAACCTCACCTGTTTCTTCACCTTCAGTTAAGTATGGAACTAATTCGTATACTTTGCCTTCTGCAGTTTTAATACGAGTTGGTTTCATTCCATTGTCTGCAGTGTTATAAGCTGTACCTGGTTTACCATTATCAATGTCTTTTGCACCTGATTCTACAGTTTTACCAGCTCCATCTTCGTCTACTACTGTTCCTGCAAGTGGAGTTCCATCTTCTGTTTTGTAGTTAACGATTACTGATCCAGCTTTTTCATAGATGTAAGTTACTTTTGTAACACCTTCTACTACTGTTCCTGTTTCAGCTGGTGATGTAGTTTCTGTACCATTTACAGATGTCATTGTGTTTGCTTCGTTTAGGTAGTAAACATTTCCTTGTGCATCTGTAAGTTTTTGAGGTTTTTCAGTTTCATTTTCTTTAGTGTTGTAAGGTACGTTTTTAGAAGCTGTAGTACTACTTACAATTACATCATTTCCATCAGCATCAACATAGTATTTCTCAGTTACTACTTCAGCTACTGTTTCAGGAGTATCAGTGTAAGGAGCTTTTAATTCTGTTCCGTCTTCTGTTTGGTAGTTAACGACTACAGAACCTTTTTTCTCGATTTCACGAGTTTTTTCTTCTGCATAAGTGTAAGTGATTGTTGTAGTACCACTTGCTAAACGGTATGCACGAAGAGGAGTGATTTCGTCACGGTAAGAATACTCTTCAACTTCCGGCGAAGGATCAGAAAATTTAAGAAGAAAATCACTACTATCTTCTAAAGTACTTGTTTCTTGATCAGTAACGCTTGCTATATCAGCTGTTATATCACTTGTAGGTCTTCCTTTATCATCAACTTGATCTCCCTTATCAGCACTAATCTCCAGAGGACCACCAGTTTTTGCCGCCATTCCTAAAGTAATATATCGTTTGAAATTAAGGAGGTTATCTTCAAATCCTTTTTCTTGAAGATATGCAAGATAGTTTTTTACAAGAGTTTTGTTTGCTTCTCCTGTTAAAGTATCTGGAGCCGCTTTAAAGTTTTGTACCATTGCATATGTTCTATTTAAAGTAGCCCCAGTTCCATCTTTATCATCTGCTACATTATCACTAGATGACAATTGTATCTGTGCTGTTAAAGAGAAACTCTCAGTTTTAGCTGTTACATAGGTATTTTTCTCAAGGACGAAAACATAATCACCTTCTTTGATTCCACCATCAGCTGTTACGTTAGCTGAAGTGAAGTTTTTTGCTGTTGCTTCTCCAGCTTTGAAAGCTTCTATCATCTTAGCATCAGAAGTGATCGCACCTGAATCAGCTTGTACATATTTACCATATGTTCCTTTTCCTGTTTGTTCAACAATCCAAGCTTTTCCACCAGGTTTTACAGTATCATAAGTGATTTTACCTTCTGCGTTACTTAACCCTTCTGGAGTCAATTTCGCAGTTACATCACCTAGAGTTGTGTCAGAGTACACTCCTCCACCGTTTCCAGTAGTTTCAACCTTAGGTTCTCCGATTAGGTGGTAAGTCTTCCCATCTTTTTCGATTGTTTCTTTCTTACCATTTTCTTTAGCGTCGTTTAGGTCGCTAGCTTCTGCATCACCACCTGTAGTTCCTTTGAAAACTTCTCCTGATTTACCGTATACATCGTATGGTGTTTCAATCGTTTTATCAGCACCAGAGTTTTGGTTTTTGTTTTCTTCTAATACAGTATTACCCTCAGCAGTTACATATTTGTAGTCTACTTTTCCAGTTTTAGTAATTGTATTTGTTCCCTCTGCAGTTGGATCAGTTGAAAATGCCCTACCTGCATCTGGGTTCTCAATATTAGCTGTATCTACAATTACTGACCCCTTATCATTTGAGATCGTTGTTGTGTTGTCGCTGTTTTCTGTCATCGCTGCTTCTGCAATATGGGGTTGTCCTGCCATTGCAAGGGCTGCACCGACAATCAGACCGACTGTACCGATTTTGACTGAGTCTGAACGACCGTCTTTAAACTTACGAATGGAAAATTTTTCTTTTTTATTTATAAACATCTTCATCATCCTTTTTTTATTGTATAATTTTTATTTTTAAGCTGTTATTATGCTAATACTTGCTTGAAAACTTCAAAATTAGACACTTAATTTTAACACTTTAAAACCTCTTATACAAGGAATTTGAATACTTTTTGATCATTCAAACTATAGTTTTTTGCTATATTTATATATAAAAAATCCATATAGCGTATGGATTTACATATTTTAAAATATACATTTATGCTACCAGCCAAGTGAAACCCTTTCGAACTGACAACCTAAGCGTCGCAATTCTTTTTGACGGTCCTCATAGTAGGGGAGGGAAATGCCTGTAATGGTCACATGAGGCAGATCTTTTAAGTGGAGGCTGACCGACGAAGTGAAGTGATAGACATGAACGAACTCATATTCTTGAAAGAGTTGGGCTAGGACATCTTCAAAGATGAGCTCCGTCTCCAAGTAGGTCACATCAGGGATAGTGAAGGTTTCCTTGGGATGGGGGAGATAGAGGTCAATGTCCAAGGCCTTGGCATAGGTACTGATAAAGCGGATGGAGATCTGGTCGTCCTCTTCGGAGAACTTTTGCCCCAGCAGGACCTTGACCGTCTTACCATTTGAGACGGGTGCTTGAGACAGGTCAAAAAAATGCTCCAGATAGACTAGTTTCTCTCTAGCTACGACATGGTAGTTACTGCGATAGAGGGTATAGTGCTTTTCCGTCCGCTCAATCAAGTCATCTCTGGTTAAGCCCAGAGAACCCACCTGACTGGGTTGAAGAGGGAGGGCATACATTCCCAAAGGGTAAATATCCGCATAGCCATCATCGAAACTCATGAGGTGCTGGTAATTTGAACTAGCAACCAAGTCCAGAATCAAGCTATTGTCAAAGCTGGCATAAAAGATGGTGTCATATTCGCCGGCAAGCTCCTGACAAATCTGAGCCAAGTCCTCTGTCGTTTGAGGATAATGAACATGATCAAAATCCTTTGCATAATGCTCCTGACGAGCATTTTTTACAGGACTGACATAAAGGCTGACAAAGTCCTGATTAGGATAGAGGCCCTTGATATGATGAGCTATTTTAGCCTGCAAGGGCGTTGTGGCAATGATGAGGTGTTTCATCTCTTTGATTCTCCTAAGTGGTGATGGTGAAGCAAGGTCTCAACGATTTCAAAGTCCAAGGCATCGTCGATATCATAAGAATAGAGTTTGGGCATTTCATAGGCTACTGTCTTATCTGTGTAAAAGGTCTCGTCTCGTAGGTAAAGGTCCTTGCGAGAAATCCAAATACTACCGTTGGGATAGTAATAGACAGGTTCTTTCTGCCGGGCATAGTGCTTGGAAACTTGAGGGGGATGGATAAATGACGACTCCGCAAACTGCAAGTAAAGACTACGACTCTTGTCCGCCTTAACACAGGAAATCAAATGGTCGGCGCCAGACTGACAGTAAAGTTGATAGGATTCGATGAGGTGCTCTACCTCTCTAAGAGGTGAAGTCACCTGTAGATTGACAAAGACTTGCTCTTCCTCAAAGGGCTGTAAAAAGTCGCGTAAGGTTTCTAAGCTAGAGGTTGTTGCCAAGGCCAATTCTTTTGATCTGTGGACACAACGAATCTCTGGATAGGCTTGACGACAGAGTTCTAGATAGGCTAGTGAGTCTGAGGAAACCCAGATATCACTAAATAGCTTGGAGGCTAGAGCGACTTCTATGGTATAGAAAACCAAGGGTTTGCCTGCAAGCGGTTTGATATTTTTATCCACCAAGCCGCGTGAACCCGAACGGATCAAAATGACGGCTATGGGTTTAGATGTTGCTTTCATATAGTCTTCCTAGAAATGAGATAAAAAGAGCAGATAAAGTAGTAATGATGCTATTTAACCAAGGATTGGGGTTGGCAAAAAGGCCACTGTAATGATAGAGAACCAAGGCTCCTAGACTAAAGACCAGATAGATTTTGGCTAACTGTAAGTTCGGTCTTTTGAGGAGTAAAACCAAGAGGTACAATCCACCTATCACACCTAAAGTCAGACCCATAAAACCGTTAATCCATTCGTAGATAGAGTAGATTTCTGCATTCATGAGCAAGAGACAGAGGAGCCAGGACAGACCTGCTAAGACAAAGGATAGAATACTTGGCGACCAGCGAATCTTTGACCAAGCAAAATCCAACTTCAAGCAGGTCACGATCGCATTCATACTGGATGAAACTGTGGATTGACCCGCTGCCAAGAGAGCCAGCATGATGAAACTGCCAAACCAAGGTGCCAGACCCTCCCGAGCGTAAGCAATGAGAACAGGATTAGTCGATGTGGTAGCGAAATTTTCCTGACGAATCAAGCAGCCAATCAAATACAGTAAACTGGCAATCCCAAAGGACAAAAGTCCCTGTAGCCATAAGATTTTTCCAATCTTCTGACGCCCTATTTTGCTATTAAAACGTTGGACGATATCCTGCGAAGAAACGTAGGAGAATAAGCTACTAAAACCTGCTCCTGCAACTAAGATAAAGACCATCTTCCCATCCAGAGTCTCTGCAAAGTGAGATAGTTGTTGACTGCTATTCACGACTAAACCAGATTGGGCAATTCTTGGTAGAAAGAGGGCTAGTATAGCTAGCAGGACCAAACCCTGAAAGAAGTCCGTCCACAGCACAACCAAGAGACCACCCCTTGCCAGATAATAGACCGTCAAAAGAAGGAGTAAACCTGACAAGACCAGCTGATTGATAGGAATAAAGGGTGCTAAGGCCTGAGACAACAAGTAGGTCACCACTGCTATTCGCCCCAACTGGTAGAGGATGAAAAGTCCTGAAGCCAGTGAACGAATGCCAGCCGATTGAAACTTATCCTCTAAAAGATGTTAGGCTGTCTCGTAGTTTCCCTTTTGATAGAGGGGCAGAAAGTAGCGATGAGCCAGTGGGATGGCTAGAAAGATGCCACACTGGGCAAACCAGAGATAGGACCTGCCTGTATAGGCATTCCCCACCAGAGTCAGAAAGGAAATGGGGCTAAGTAAGGTCGCAAAGACTGAGAAGGCCAAAACTGTCACCGGAACAGCTTTCTTAACCTGATAATAGTCCTCTTCGCTCCCTTTTTTCCAATAGGCAATCCAGGAAATCAAGCAGAAATAGAGCAATAGGGTGACTAGAATTCCCAACATCCTAGAAGTTCCTATCTAATAGTTCTCTGTATATTTGAGCTACTTTTTCCAGAGAATAGCGAGAGGCTAAGGCTAGATTTTTTTCATTCGATAGATAAAAATCAGGCTCTTCCATCTCTTCTATCTTTTGAATCAACTCTGATTTGGTTTTAAACAAGTTGATGGCATTGGACTGGCCAGCATAGAAACGATGGGCAATATCCACATCTGATAACAAGGCCAGCAAACCTTGACTCAAGGCTTCAACACAGGCGTTGGCAAATAACTCTGTGTAACTTGCAGACAGATAGCATTGGTGCATATGATAAGGCACTTCGTTAACGATACCTTTAAAGTGAATGGTTGGCGGAAGATCATATTGATTCTGTAATTCTGCTAGACGTTCCTCTGAGCCACCATAAAAGGTAATCTGGGCCTTGGAGCCACGTTTGTAGAGTTCGATAAAAGCTTCAATGACAAGTTCAACGTTCTTACCTTCTCCCATATGACCCACCAAGCAATAGTCCAAAACAGGTCCGATTTTTCTTAGCTGACCTACTTTTTCTGTAAACATTGGTGGTAAAAACTTAGTGTCATACCCTTGTTTCGCCAAAGTATCAGTCAAAACTTCACTGGCAACTAGGTATTTGTTTGTCTTGCGCAGATTGGCGAGGCGTAAATCTCGCATGACATTTTCATGGACGACTTCATAATAATTTTTATCCGTGTTTTCCATGTAACGCCAAAGGCTGGGTTTGGGTACGATTTGTTGGTCACGGATAAAGAGGTCGGTTTGCTGGGCCCATTTGGCTAAGAACTTAACTAGCAAGTCCTCTTCAGAACGGATTTCTCCCTCGATACGGTAGATATACTCTGGATAAAAGATAGTGACAGGAGAGGGTTCTTTAAAGGGATCGATAAATCGTCCTTCCAGAGCCAATTCTCCATTTTCATGATACCAACGAAGTTCCTTCTCCTTGAAATCTTCAAACAAGAAGGGACCCTTGGTGTAGTAATATCTCCCCGAGCCATCTCCTAAGGTAACTGAGGCCACAAAACCATCTTCATTGAGCTCCACCTGATCTCCGTCTGCTAGCGTTAGACTTTCTGGTCTCACTGATAAGTCTGCATGGCCTATATCTGAAAAACTATGCGGAACACATATCAGTTCTTTTTCTAAAAATCCTAACTTGATCAAGTCTTTCTTCCAGTCAGGACGAAGCTGAGGGCTCGAAACAAGGTGGACATATTCCAAACCCAGATGTCGTGCTATATGGGCTCGATAGACCTGGGTACTCTCAAAGCCATAACGATGGATTTCCTTGGCTGGATGGATGCTGACAATTCTCGACATGATGTAGACTCTTTCTCTCTTATTTTCTGCTTACAAAGGAAAAACCACCCTCACAAAAAGGCGAGGGTGGTTCATCCGTTACAATGCTTGGGGATTTCCTAGCAAGTTCCCCCTCAAAAGGACTTTATGCTATTCTATCACAAAGACTGACCATCTGCAAGATAGACTGGATTAGACAGGATAGCGTGGGGGAGTTTTCTTATTGTTTATAAATCGATTCTCTGAAATCATCTGTGCTACGTAGGTAGGCATTGTAGATTTTTTGTTTTAATAAGTGGACCCAACTTGCAGGAGCGTGGCTTGTCGTACGGTCAATGTTAGCCACATCTTTTGCCACTGCTTGATCGATGAGTTCTTGCATTTGAGCAGCTGAACGAATTGTAATCTCCTTGCTGCTGTTTGGTACACCAAGTTCATACTGAATAGTGATTGGTTTCAACTGGTCTTGCTTGCGAATACGTTTATTAAACATATCCTTCTTGAAATCAGCCCATGAAGCGTATTGGTTGGCAAAGACATTTTTCAAGACGAGACTATCAGTAATGAGTCCCACATCTTTTCGTTGCCAATCTGAATAGGTAATGTCCCCGTTTCGTTTAGCTTCTTCTACATATTGGTTGGATACATATGGTAAGAACCCATCTTGATAACCTTTTTCTGCCAACAATTCGTAGGCTGTCTTTCTAAACATGATGTCACCAGGCGCACCCTTTGGATTACTGAGGGCAGCATAAATCGGTGAGAACATGCTAATCAGATGATAGCCATTACGAGTATAGTCGCTCTTATCACGGTAAGCCCGACGGTTGATGATATCATTGTCAATCAAGGCATCCAGACTGGTTAGTTTACTTACTTCAGCATCTGTCAATGGGCGAACAGAGTTTCCAGCATGAGTTTGTTTATGGTACTTGTCCTCAATGTAGAAATTCTCTATTTTTCTAAACCATTTTTTCTTGACATCATTAGACTTAGTTAAAATGGCATTGGCTTCCATAGCATCCAAGGTGTACAAGACATCGTACATACCGTGCACATACTCTTGCAAGGCTGCGGCTGATGTGAAGCGGCTTGTCGGATCATAAGTATGCAAGCGAGTTGGTGAATCCTTATCCCCTTTATAGAGAGTATTCAAGACAATAGCATCCTTATCTAGACTGTCAGCAGATTGCAACAGTCCTAAGGCATACAACTCTGCTCCCAATCCTTCACGACGACCTTTTCCTTCAAAGTAAATATGTCCGTCAGAATTATGAACCATTTCATGAGTATAGACTGATGTTCCGTATTTATCCAACAAGCGGTCGCTGACATAGTGGACCTCAGAACCGTTGGCATAGGCTCCAGCTCCCTTACTTTCCCCATACCACTTACCAGTTGGTCCAAAGAAGTTGTAGATAGAATCAATGGCCTTATCAGACAGGGTAGCCCAGTAATAATTACTATTGCTATCTTTCATACCAAAGCCATCTGAAACCATGACTGAACGGAAGAGTTTTTCTTTGTATTCTGGTGAAAGGAAGTGGTACCAGATATCGTAGTGGTCTCGTTGCCATTCAGCCGACTGGTCAACCTTAGCACGGACATACTGACGCAATTCTTCTCCTGATAAGACTGTATTATTAACACGGTCACGGTAGCGTTCATAGCCACCAAAGGCCAAGGTAGAAAGATTTGAAATCACATAAACATCTTCTTCTGGCAATGTTAATAAAGGTAGGAGCATGTTTTTTAATTTCCAACTTGGTGCCGTAATACGATCATAGACTCCCAGTGTATAGTTACTATCTGGTGTAGCTGACTCTTGTTTAGCACGCACTTCTGGAATCGCTGACTTACTCTCTACTATATAGGCCTTGGTATTCGTCTTCAACCATTCATTATTGGTTTTAGTTGGTAGGAAGAGTTTTCTGTAAGACTCTAGTAAATCCGTCACTGTCTTGCGACCTTTTGCAGGGGCCAGGGTTGTTTCATAGGCACTTATATTATTTGATGCCTTGAGATTTTCCATACCGCTCTGACCTAGGGCAATGATGGTATCCAAGGTTGAAGCTGTGCTATTGCCATCAAAGTCAAACTTATAGGTATTGAGATCCTTGGTATTGATGTGATCATAGTTGATATTGTACCAGCGATTGAGGTAAGTCAAACCAAGCAAGAAAGCTTCCTTGTTGTTTTTGATTTTTTCGCTGATGTAGGTTGCTACACTATCTCCCATCGTATTGATAGACTTGTCCATGGCTAGCACTTTACGGAGATGTTCGCCGATATTAGCCTTAACTTTTTCGAATTCTTTGTCCAAGTATAGCGGATCAAGCGACGCATCTGCCTCAATGCCCAGAACTCTTCTCATGGCTGCTGAGTCATATTCGACCCCTTGCAAATCTGCTAGGACCTGATCGGTCACTTTCGTATAGTCAGATAAAAAGGCTTCTGGTGTAAAGATAAAGTTTTTACTTGCTACGCTGTACTCTGCAATTTGTGTATTTTTGAAATCTTCTTTGTAGGTGACATCTAGATAACTGATTGTATTATCAGCAAAATGCAACATCAGTTTATTGATCGTTGCTTTATTGGCCTGAATATCTGTGATGATGTCATTGTCCTTCATTGGTACAACATCCAGCAATTCTGTAGTATAAAGCTTATCCGTAGGATCAACTTGATTTCCATAGTGAACCACTAGCTCTTTATTATAGAAAGGCATCAATTTCTCAATATTGTGATAAGCAACTTTTCGACTAGCTTGACCTTGGCTTAACTGAGTATAGTCCACACTGTGCTGATTGGCCTTGAGTGTTTGACCTGTATCGTTTAGTGTCACTGTCATCCCATAAGACTGGACCTTTTCTCTGGCCTGGTCTTGGGTAATTGGGGTCGCATAGAGATCGGCCTTCTTGTTCTCAACAACAGTGCTAGCATCTTTGATGTCCGCTCCCCTGTACTGGTCTCCTGTGATAGCATAACCATCTCCAGCGTTGACCATGCTAACGACATGATGGATACGGCCATTTTGCCATGTAGAACCTGCTATACCTCCGACTCGAGGATAGGTTGTCGTATTGAGGATGGTTCCACTTGCTAGCGCATGAGAGACCAAAGCACCACTTTGAACTTTCCCTACAATACCTCCAGCAAATTGGTCATTGTTGCGGGCATTGCTAGAAATACTTGTATCAACAGCTACCTTATCAATCTTAGCCTTAGTACCAGATAAGAGCCCTGCTATACCTCCCACATAGTAAGGAGAAGCATCCGTATGCTTGGCCTGAATGCTACCTGTAAAGGAACTATTAGTAATTTCTGTATCCTGAGCCTTCGCTACCAAACCTGCAACTGACTTGCTACCTGTCAATTGACCTTCTACAGCTACATTACTAATCTGACTATTAGTAGCTACTTTTGCTAGGCTGGCTGTGTCATCTTGACTCTTAATCGCTACTGCTTTAAGGTCAATATCTTTCACAGTAGCCTTGGTCAAGTTATCAAACAAGGCTGTCTTAAGGTCATAAATCGCAAACGGCTTACCGTCACTCGCACCGATAAGATTACCAGTGAAAGTGCCTGTCACATAGCTGGTTTGTCCCTTTGCTAAGGCCACTTCATCAGCTGTCATATCAGCTCCAAGTTTAAAGGTTCCAGCGAGATTACCCTGCATGGCAGCAATCAGTTTCTTGAAGGAAGTATAGACACCGTCCTTGGCAAGCTTTTGCTTATCAACTGTGAAGCTATAGTTATCCTTGTATGCTGAATCTTTCTCTTGAACCAGTTCATTGAAGGCAACGGTTACCTTGTATTTCCCATCCTCTGTTTCCTTAATAGAGCTAACTGGTAGCAACATTTCTTTCATCTTATCTGATTTGACTTTGACAAAATAAGGTGACAAATCACTTGGTACTTCTGATAAATTCAGATAGCGACGGTAGTGACCATCTTCCTTACCATAGAGCCCCACTTCATCCACATCTTTGATTTCAATTTTCTTATAGTCCAATTGAAAATCTTTCGTTGATACTTCTGTATTTTCCTGATCAGATTGGCCTAGATTATAGGTCAGGTAAGTCTTAATTGTATAAGGAGTATAGTAGTCCAAACCATCAATCGTTTGCTGAACGGATAAATCTTTCAAATCCACTTCTTTAATCAGTGTTCCATTTTGAAAAATTTGGGCCTTGGCCTTAACAAAAGCAGACGTTTGGTCATCTAAGTGATAGGTGACTGCTACAGCTTTTTTGCTCTCATCTTTAACAAGATTGGTGATTTCAACTGTTGGTTTGGTTTTAACAAGACTGCCAACCTTGACAATCTCTTTGGTTGGTTCTACTTCTGTACGTGAGATTTCCTTGCTAGCTTCCACCTTACCATCTACGAGATAATCTTCATACTCGATTGTCCGTAAACCGTCTTTTCCTTCCTGAGCAATTTCTCGATGATTTTTTAAGATAGTCGCATCTTCAATTTCTTCAGTTTCATGAGGAATGGTTTCTGTTACTGTACGATGATTACTTGTCAAAGGCAGTTCAGGAAGAGCCTCTGCTACAGCAGCTTCACCTTCGTGACCCGACTCTTGGGTACCTTGAGTGCTGATTGGATCTGTATACGCTGGTTGAACTGGTTGAACTAGAGCCTCACCATCATGACCTGACTCTTGTGTGCCTTTAGTGCTAACGGGTTCTGTATAAGACGGTTGTGCTGGTTGAACTAGAGCCTCGCCCTCATGACCTGACTCTTGTGTACCTTGGGTGCTAACGGGTTCTGTATAAGTCGGTTGAACGGGTTGAACTAGGGCAT
>NZ_NGVM01000308.1:0-239 GCF_002238115.1 Streptococcus sp. KR
TACGTTGTTAACCAGGCAATTAAGGAAGCATACCGTCAAAAGGGTGTTGCGGTTGTTATTTTACCTGAAAACTTAACTTCAGAAGAAATTGATTACGCACCAACTAAGACCCCATTAACGGTTGCCGATGACTTCAAACAATCAGTTGATCCCAAAGCTGTCAAAGACACTTTAAAGATGATCAAAGAAGCTAAGCACCCATTAATTTATGCTGGTCGTGGCTTGCTTGGCGCTCGTGA
>NZ_NGVM01000309.1:0-238 GCF_002238115.1 Streptococcus sp. KR
AAAATCAAAGACGCGCCTTTCAACGCAGCAAGGATCACTATCGTCATACAATCTCCTACTGTGAAGAAAATATGCCCATTCTTGAGAAACGATTAAGTAAGTATGAAGGCGATATTCAACAGTCTGAAATGTCGAAAGACCAGGCATTTTCTATGACAGTTGGCAAGCAAGCTTTTGAGCAACGAGCTGAAGCAGGGGAATCCCTACACCGTCTTATCCGTCATAATCAAGCTGACAG
>NZ_NGVM01000310.1:0-236 GCF_002238115.1 Streptococcus sp. KR
CAAGCAGCTCAAATCTTAGCTAGATATAATGGTCAGTTGGCTGATTTAACCAACAATGTTTCTAAAGCAAGCAAAGCTGGGACTTACGTTCAAAGATTAGCTAACAAGAATGCACAAACTGCCCAAATGTCCCAGAAGCGATTCAAGCAAGCCTGGGATCAATTATCAATTATGTTTGGGTCTAAGTTACTGCCCTACATGACAAAAGCGGCTAATCAAATGACCAAGCTTTTTGG
>NZ_NGVM01000311.1:0-235 GCF_002238115.1 Streptococcus sp. KR
ACTTGCGGAAAGCCTCGTAGTTAAGGTGATTGGCCGGCGTTAATAATAGTTTCCAATAGCGTTTCAAGGCGTGATACTGGCGCGAGGAAGTGGCCAGGGTTTTCATGAGACGCACTCGCGTCTTGTTAAAAGCCCGGTTTAAAGCGTTAACTAAGTGAAAAGGATCAATAACAACGATGGCGTTCGGGAAGATCTGCCCAACCAATTTGGGATAGGTATAGTTCATATCGGTGAC
>NZ_NGVM01000312.1:0-235 GCF_002238115.1 Streptococcus sp. KR
AACCTTGTCACCGGCGTGCCACCAATTTGCACTTCTAACATATGAATTAAATCGACTCTGCAAATTCATGAGCTGCCTCCACTAATCATCCCTGATAAAACAAAGATGGCCGGCAGCAATATTCTTGCCTCCAGCCACTAAACAATTATTTAATCATCAAATTCATTTTAACTTCGACGACCGCCTCGGCCGCCTCGCTTACCTTCAGTATTTTTACGAAGAGTTGAAAGCCGAT
>NZ_NGVM01000313.1:0-234 GCF_002238115.1 Streptococcus sp. KR
TATCTTCGTTACTTTTCCCCTCAAATGGATTGTCCAATTCCTGCATGGAAGCATACACACCTTCTTCTTTTAGTTCCTTCATTTCCTCTTGATCGTCTTTTGATAGTTTATACTTAGGAGTTTCATAAAGGTCTTGCATGGATTTTAAATCTTCTCCATCGTTTAAATCATGCCACAACGTAGACAGATAATCCTTGTAAGTTTCTGAACTAAATAAGTGAACTGGTTTGTGTA
>NZ_NGVM01000314.1:0-234 GCF_002238115.1 Streptococcus sp. KR
TATAGATGTTTACAACATTTTTTAAGAAAAATCACGACAATAGTGATGTATTTAAGAAGCTAATTCATCGACTATCTGATATGTCTGTCCAAGATCTTGAAAAAATAGACCGACTGCTAGATATCATTTTCACTCCAGATCAAGGATCAGAACAACTAAAAACAGAAGCAACTTATAGAGAAGAAACTTTGGACGACACATTAAAGGAAGCTAAGAATCAACTTCATAAGGAAC
>NZ_NGVM01000315.1:0-234 GCF_002238115.1 Streptococcus sp. KR
GTTGCTTTGTTTGGTTGACCCTTAGTGTACATATGTTCATATGACCAGATCTTCCACTTGTTGGTTGTTACATTGGCATCAGTTGGCTTTACATTGTTAACTGACAATGCTTTAAGCTTGCTGTTAACGTATGAGAAGGCTAAGTAACTGATAGTACCTGGTGTTGTTGAAACAATCTTTTGAACAGTACCGTTTGAATCTTGTTCTTGGGCCTTAACTGCTTTGGCACCTTCA
>NZ_NGVM01000316.1:0-233 GCF_002238115.1 Streptococcus sp. KR
AATATGTTAGTACCAAGGTTCATTATGTTAACACGAAAGTTGGTGGGTCGCAAATGATGCGGGGGCAGCTGGGTCTCGTCACACTTTGGCTGAATCGTGTTTCGACGGCCGGCTGAAAGCCTGCCTAGCCTACTTGGCGACGACCCTGACCCCTACTGCATAAGTCAGAATCAACAACAATGAACTCAACCCGTTCATTATTGTTGATTCCGCCTTATGCTCCGGGGCCACCC
>NZ_NGVM01000031.1:0-10119 GCF_002238115.1 Streptococcus sp. KR
GCTTAAAGCTAAAAGGTAGAAATGGAGAGAAGATTTCAATCATTAATACCATGGGGAATGGTCAGGACTGGGTTGCGACAGCTTCAAGTCTTGGTGGGGAAACAGGCTCTACACCAAGAGCAGGTGCCATTGTTTCTTTTGTAGGAGGTACACATGGCACACCAGCAGACTATGGTCATGTGGCCTTTGTAGAGAAGGTCTATTATGATGGTTCTTTCCTCGTGTCTGAGACAAACTATGGTGGCAACCCTAACTATACCTTTAGAAAAATCTCGCAAGCAGATAGTGCCATCAGTTTTGCCTATACAACGAAATAAAGAAGTTGATACTTGAAATTTTAATAATTTTCAGGTAGAATAAATAGTGTAGATGAGTGGTCGGCTCATGGTCAATCTGATAGTAATCTTGGACGTAATGGCCAAGCGGTGGCGGACACCAGAACGAAATCCGATAGCAATCTTGGACGTAATGGCCAAGCGGTGGCAGACACCAGAATAAACCGACTGACTAGGTGGCTTACAGACTCTGTAAACCACCTTTTTTGTGAGGAAAATATGGCAAATTCTAGAGATTATCGTAATCCAAATTACACCGAAAAAATAAAACTTCAGCGTTTTTTTACTCAGTTACAAATTGCGGCTTCTTTTTTTAAAGAACACTTTGTTGGCAAAATCATGTATTATGAAACGGAAATAGAAAGTGTTGAACTTCATTTTTCACCTACTAATTTCATGCACCTATGTGGTGTTGATTACCGAAAAGGTGCAGGCAGTTTCTTTGACGATTGTTTAAATAGTCATGTCATAATTGATGAGTTGAAAATAAAAAATGATGGAACCACGATGCAAAAGTTACAAGTTTTAGGATCTATTGAGGAGTTATTGGGAAAGCATGTTCATCTAACTGGTTCAGGACGTTATTTGTATTTGGAGTTTGATTATGCTCTACGTACAAGAAAACAGATACTAGCATTAACATTGAAAGAGACATCAAGGAAAATTGTTCCTCAATCTTTATTAGATTTGAAGAGAAAGACAGTATTTCCAGAAGGTCAAAAAGTAATTTCAATTTACTCAAAACATTTACAAACGTCGGAACTTTTTTATTATTTAAAAGATTAGTTTACATATCTTTTGTGGTATAAAACATATTTTTATCATTATAAGGAGAACGAAGTTTTGGCTCGTTCTTTTTTTGTTGATGATATGCTCCAAACAACCTACACTAGATTGGATATGAAATAGTTTGTGATTACATAATTTATCTTCAGGGAAGTTATGGACATTATCTCAATTTCTGTTATGATAGACATCTCTAACAATTTCCGTTATAACAGACATTGACTTACAAAGTATTTCTTTTCTGAACATATTAGCGTTATAATATAAATGCAGTGTTACACTGTAGAATATTAAGAAAATAGGATACTATAGGTTTAAACTAAATGTGTAAGATAAATAGTTGGATTAGTAAAAGTTTCAAGTCTGATAAGAACAACATTACATTTCATACAACTGAATGTATATATTTTATAAGAGAGAGGGATGCTTGATTGGGGAAAATCATTCAAAATACAGTTATAAGGATTTTAATAAGAATGAAAGTGTGATATTTCTTTTTCAATAATCTTCTAAATTTATTAAAATCAAGCTTTCCACTTATGTATTCTGCTAATAAACTTCAATACATTTCAATAGATTTTCAAAATTTGGTGGGGATTTTTATTATACTTTGTACGAGCTTTTCAATACCCTACCCCAACCTTTAAAATCCCCTAAGTTATTTACTCAAGGGATTTTTTATCTGCTTTTTTCATACTCAAACAGTCAGTCTAACTGTTTGATTTTCTTTGTGACTAAGTCCCTAAAAATAGTAGAATTAGCTACTTTACTGATTTTACAAGATAATAACAAGACCTAAACGTATAATTTATTTAGGTTTACCAATTATGACTTTAACATTTTCCAATAAGGTCTAACTCAACCGTCCCCAAAGTTAAATCCTTATGTATTTAATCAGAAAGATTATTTTTCGCATATTTTTTTATGTCTTTGGGATAAAATCCCTTATATTTTTTGAAGCATGTACTAAATTTACTGTGAGAGGAATATCCTACAGCCTCTGCTATATCTTGAATTTTAAGGGTAGAGTTCAGTAGGAGTAATTCCGCCATATTCATTCTCCGTCTTTGAGTATATTCTGTAATTGTACATTGATATTTTTGCTTAAATAACTTTTTTAGTTTTGTGCCGCTCATAGTGGATATTTTTTCTAAAGTATCCTGTGAGATAGATGTTGCATAATGATCGTCTATATAATTGGCGACATTTTTCAAAGCCTCATCATCGGCAATAGATAGTGGATTGCTGTACTTATTTAAAAAAGAGTCTATTGTAATACTTAACCATTCCTTTGCCTTTGACTCAAAAAAGATTTCAGCAGCAGGAGATGCCATCTTGCAATTAAGGATATCTTTTGCGATTCTTTCTAAAGGCTTGTTTATTATAATGCTGGTATTAAAAAATAAATCTTCATAGTTACAGACTTTATTCTTATAAGAGGACAGGCATTGCTCTATCATGGACTGATTGAAATTTATACCGATTCCTAAATAAGGAGAGTTTTTGTGAAGTATAAACCTATAGTCTTTAGAATTTTTTGTATTTATAGTAAAAAGTGAATTTGAAGAAAGATTTTGATAAGGATTAAAACATTCACCGTTTGCTGTAACTAAATAAGATAAATAAAGGGAATAGAAATTATTCAAACCAGAAAAACTTGTATGGATAATTTCTTTTTTTATGAAAACATCATAAATATCAATAGTGAAATTATCGCCCTCGTAAAACCAATATATGCCTTCTGCATTATCCGTGCTAAAACGGAATTCATGTCCTACAGTGGAGTATTTTGTATTATCGATAGATTCATCTGTAGAAAAAAAGTTTTTAACAAAGTTATAAAAATCACTCATATTATACCTCCGTGCTTTTTATTTTATCCCGAATAGACATTATCCCGAATAGACATATTTAGCCATATCTAATTGATTGAAATCCTCATTTATTATAAAATAAATAATAGATAAAAACAAGAAAAACTATGCGTATTGCAAAAGAGTTTGAAAACTAGCCTCTAAAATCAGTCTAAAAAGGCTATTTATAGGGTTTGCTAATTTTAAGAAAAAGGAGGAGTTGTTCAGTGAAGAATAAGAAGAAATCAATACTGAAAAGACTAAAGGATTACGGTGGTAAAAAAAGTTTTTTACTCTATATTGCTATGGTTATGTCTGCTGTATCAGGTGTCATGGTTTTGATGCCTATGGTATATATTCATAGAATTGTAAATAACTTAATTTTAAATGGGATGGTGAATTTTGATTATGTAAAGGAAAATTCAATTTATGCAGCAGTCTTTGCCGGTCTGGGGCTATTCATATACCTAATAGGTTTAATTTTATCCCATATTTTTGCATTTGAAGTGGAAGATAACATTATTAAGACTTCCGTAACAAAACTAATAAACAAACCGCTTGGGTATTTCGATGACAAAGAAAGCGGAAGGATAAGAAATGTAATTGTGTCCGGAGCGTCTGAAACCCATTCTTTTTTAGCGCATCAACTTCCTGATATGGCGATGACCATTATATCGCCAATCGTCCTGCTTGTATTTTTCTTCGTGTTTAACTGGAAGTTAGGACTTGCCAGTATGATACCGATGATTATCGGTATGACATTGATGTCATCTATGATGACAGCCGAAACAAAAAAAATGAAAGATGAGTATTATGCTGGACTTTCCAATTTATCTTCTCAGACAGTGGAATATGTTCGAGGAATTCCTGTTGTTAAAACATTTGCACAAAGTGTTGAGAGCTTTGATAAGTTATATTCGTTAATCATAAAAGTAAAAGACAATGTACTTAAGCTTACTATGAGTTATATGAATAAAATGTCGTGGTTTGAAACCGTTTCTACATCGACGGCATTTTTCTTGGTACCTGTGGCATTACTCTTAATAAAATTTAATGGAAACCTATCTAATGTAGTTGCAGATTCTGTTATTTACTTCCTAATAGGACCGGCATTTGCTACTTTTATTATGAGAACTGCGACGATTACACAATCCAGTTATTTTGCGGAACTTGCTTTAGATAAAATTGAGAATATACTTGAGTTTGATGATTTTGTTTATGGAAATAAAACAAGTTCTGATGTTGGGATAGAGTTTAAAAATGTAAGCTTTTCTTATGAAGATGAAAATGTATTAGACGATATTTCATTTAAGGTGAATAAAGGAGAACGAGTTGCTTTAGTCGGATCGTCAGGCAGTGGTAAAACTACTATAGCAAGGCTTGCTGCACGATTTTACGATATTAAAACAGGTGAAATTTATATTGGAGGAATTAATATAAAAGATTTTGAAAAAGAGGCTTTAATGAGAAAAATTGCTTTTGTTTTTCAAAACTCTAAACTATTTAAAATGAGTTTAAGAGATAATCTTTTAATCGGAAAGCCTGATGCAACTAATGAAGAAATTGACAATGCCTTAATCAATTCAGGGTCTAAAGATATTATTGAAAATTTAGATAAAGGACTTGATACTGTTTACGGAACTAAAGGCACATATTTTTCAGGAGGAGAAGCTCAAAGGATTTCTATAGCGAGAGCTTTTTTGAAAGATGCAGATATTATCATTTTAGATGAAGCTACAGCCTTTGCAGATCCTGAAAATGAACATTTGATTCAAGAGTCTTTTAAGAAGCTATCAAAAAACAAGACAACATTGATGATTGCTCATAGATTATCTACAGTAGTAGATGCGGATAAAATTCTTGTTATTGATAAGGGGAAAATTGTAGAAGAAGGCAAGCATTCAGATTTAATAGGTATGAGTGGGCATTACAAAAAACTTTGGGAAGAATATCAAAAATCCGTAAATTGGAAGATAGGAGGTTAAACATATGGTTTCTTATTTTATGAAAAAATATGCGATGTCAGAAAAAGGCGCTCTTAACTTAAAAAAAGCCATATTTTCACACACGCTTGTTAATTTAACTAAATTGTTCGCACCAATGATCGGTTTTATGTTTCTGTTTCAGTATATAGGCATTTTAAAAAGTATTGAGAGTTACAATTTTACTTCTGTTCATTATATTGCACTAATTGTAGTAATGATGATTGTGATGTTCTTAATAGCGAGGTGGGATTATGTAAGACTTTACACCAATGTGTACAACGAGAGTGCAAATTCAAGAATTGAGTTAGCGGAAAAGTTAAAGAAATTACCTCTTTCTTATTTTGGTAAAAGAGATTTGGCAGACCTTGCGGAAACCATGATGAATGACATGAACTTATATGAAACAATTTTTTCTCATGCTGTACCTCATATATATTCAACGGCTATATCCACAAGTATTATTGCTTTAATGCTTATCTTCTATAATTGGAAACTTGCACTTGCAGCCCTTTGGGTAATTCCCATTTCTATTTTGATTATATTTTTATCAAAGAAAAGTCAGAAAAAAATAGTACAAGGCTGGATAGATGAAAATCGTAAGGTTTTTGATAATCTACAGGAAAATATAGAGCAGATAGAGCAAATAAAATCTTACAACTTAGAAGATAGGATGTTAAATGATTTTTTTGAAAAATTAAATGCATCCACAAAACAGAAGACGAAAGGTGAAGTTGTAGCCGGAACACTTACAGGAATAGCTGCCGCAATTTTAAAGCTTGGAATTATAAGTGTTGCCGTTATCGGCGTCAACATGCTTATGGCAGGGGAGGTAAGTGCGCTGGTTTATATCGCATTTTTAATGCTTACAGCAAGTATTTATCTTCCTATAGAAGGAATAATCACCTTTATGTCAATGATAGTTATGCTTGATGCGGTTGTAGGGAGAATAAAGGAAATAAAGACCATGCCTGTTCAAAAAGGCAAAAAAGATATTGACATTAAAAATTACGATATTGAGTTCAAGGATGTTTATTTCGGATATGATGATTATTCTGTAATAAATTGTGTGAGCTTTACTGCAAAGCAGGGTGAAATCACTGCGCTAATCGGTTCAAGCGGAAGCGGAAAAACAACTCTCACCAAGCTTGCTGCAAGATTTTGGGATATAGATAAAGGAAAGATTTTGATAGGGGGAGAGGACATCGGTAAAATTGATCCGGAAACACTCCTTAAAAATTTCTCTATCGTTTTCCAAGATGTTACTCTTTTTAATTCAAGCATAAAAGATAATATAAAAATCGGTAAAAAAGATGCCACAGATGAAGAGATTATAAGAGCGGCTAAAATAGCAAGATGTTATGAATTTATAGACAAAATGCCGGATGGAATAGATACAGTAATAGGTGAAAACGGACAAAGACTTTCAGGCGGAGAAAGACAAAGAATCTCAATAGCAAGGGCAATACTAAAAGACGCACCAATCATATTGCTTGATGAGGCTACAGCATCTCTGGATGTTGAAAATGAAAGTCTAATTCAAGAGGCTTTATCCGAACTTATAAAAGAAAAAACGGCAATTGTTATTGCTCATAGATTAAGAACAATAAGAAATGCAAACAAAATCGTTTTATTAAATGCCGGAAAAATAGAAGCGATAGGGACAGATGAAGAACTTTGTAAAAGCTCGGAATTTTATAAAGCAATGCTTAGAAAATCTAATATTCAGTGAAAACTTATTTAGAAGGAAATATAAAAATGGAAAAATTAAGAATTAAAGATTTAGTTACGATAGGTGTATTTACAGTAATATATTTTGTACTTATGTTTGCTTCGGGAATGATTGGTATTGTACCGATTTTATACTTGGCATACCCTACACTGGCAGGCATTATAACAGGAATAGTTATAATGCTCTTTATGGCAAAAGTTCAAAAATCATGGGGATTATTTATACTTGGGTTGATTTGTAGTCTTTTAGCAATTGCAATGGGAAATACATATGTAATATTGATACATGCTGTAATCAGTATGGCAATTGCGGAACTTTTAAGAAAAAAAGGAGAATATAAATCATTTAAATTTAATATGCTCTCATTTGCCGTATTCAACACTTGGATTTGTGGTTTCCTTATGCAAGTTTTGTTGGCTAAAGACAAGGTTATTAAACTGGCGGAAACAGGCGGTATGGGTCACGATTATATAATGAAGCTCATAGCACTTTTGAATTATCGAAGTATGGTATTAGTATATATCGGTGCTGTTGTCGGCGGGATACTCGGCGCATATATCGGTAAAGTCTTTTTGAAAAAGCATTTCGAAAAAGCTGGTATTGTATAATGCTCGTTTCTTTAGACAATCCATATAATCCCAATCCAATTAGTAAAATTTTAGTAAGTTTTTCACTTGGATTTGCTGTATTTTATAAAGTAAATACCTATTTTGAATGGGGAATTGTGCTTCTTATTTCATTTCTTTTTTTAATGAATGGATTTAAGAAAGAAGCCTTAAAAAACATATCATTTTTTGGGGTTCTTTCTTTGATACCTAATCTTGATGTAATTAGAAATATGAATGCGATTTTAATGATGTTTTTTATGCTATTTGCTGTATGTAAGATGTTTTATCTTCCATTTAGTGCGGGAAGTTTTTTTTTAAAAACATCGGATGTAGGAAGTGTAATATCCTCAATGGATAAAATGAATTTACCTCGTACTGTTTCTATACCAATTGCTGTAATGTTTAGGTTTTTTCCTTCATTTAGGGAAGAAAGTCACAATATAAAACTTGCTATGAAAATAAGGGGTATTACATTTAAAAATCCAATTTCATACATCGAGTATGTAATTGTGCCTTTACTTGTTATGTCTTCTAATATTTCTGATGATATTGCAAAGGCAGCAGAAACAAAATGTATTGAAAATCCTGTTAAAAAAACTAGGTACATATCCGTCAAAACGAAAACAGTTGATTTTGTTTATGTGCTTTCAATACTGATTATGGTTATAGGAGGAGCTTTATGGTAGAAATTGAAAATTTATCTCTATCTTATGGAAATTCTCCTAAAGTGTTAAAAAACATTTCTTTAGATGTAAAAAAAGGCGAATGTGTATTATTTACTGGGAAAAGTGGTAGCGGAAAATCTTCAATTATAAATTCTATCAATGGGTTAGCTGTACGATATGATGGAGCTTCTATGGGTGGAACCATCAGGATTGATAATAAAGATATTAAAAACCTCGAATTATACGAAATATCGCTCTTAGTATCAAATGTATTTCAAAATCCAAAGACACACTTTTTCAATATAAATACTACTCTTGAATTACTTCTCTATTTGGAGAATATAGGACTTTCAAAAAAACAAATGGATGAAAGACTAAATGATATGTTGGATTTGTTTCCGATAGAACATCTTTTAAATAGAGATATTTTTAAGCTTTCGGGTGGAGAAAAGCAGATTTTATGTATTGCTGCAAGTTATATATCTGGAACGGAAATCATTGTTTTAGATGAGCCTTCATCAAATCTTGATGAAGAAAACATTTTAATCATAAAAGAAATGCTTATAAAACTTAAAGATAAGGGGAAAACTCTTATAATCTCAGAACATAGAATATTTTATCTAATGGATATTGTAGATAGAGTTTTTTTGATTAAAGATGGGGAAATACAAAAGGAATATACTCAAATAGATTTTATGAAAATACCGTCTGAAAAGCTAAAGAAGTTAGGTTTAAGAAATAAGAATAGAGTAAAACTTACAGTACCCGAAAATGAAAATAAGGGAAATTTAGAAGTAAAAAACATTGAATTTAAGTTTAATGGCATAGATAAAAAATTGCATTTAAAAGACCTCTCTTTTGAAATGGGAAAAATTTACGGCATAGTAGGAACAAACGGACTTGGTAAATCCACTTTGCTCAGATGCCTCATAGGCTTAGAAAGAAAATCGAAGGATGAAATCTATTTGGACGGCAAAAGACTTTCAAAATCAGATAGGCTAAAAATATCATCCCTTGTAATGCAGGATGTTAATCATCAGCTTTTTACCGATTCTATTGCAAGTGAAGTAGGTCTTGGAATAAAAAATATTGAAAGTAGTTATGTTGAAAATATTCTGAAAAAACTTGATTTATATGAATCAAAAGATCGTCATCCAATGAGCTTGTCAGGTGGACAAAAGCAAAGGGTAGCAATTGCATCTGTACTATGTAAAAAATCTAAACTTATGTTTTTTGATGAGCCTACTAGTGGAATGGATTATTGCAATATGATGAACATATCCCATCTGATCAACGAATGTAAAAGCGATAAGAAAATAATATTCATTGTTTCACATGACCAAGAATTTTTAAATTCGATAGCTGACAATGTTATATATTTGTAAATATCCATAGTGATACTCATATTTGAAAAATCAAAATAAAGGAGATTTAAAGATGTAAGGAGATAAAAATATGAAATATCATGACATGATAATAGAAAATATAAGTGTATGTGAATTTCTTTTATCGTGTGAAAGTAAGATATTTTGTTTAGGAAAATTTTTATGCGTTATTAAATAATATAATAGAAAAAGAATACATTTCTAAAAGAGGACTTTTTACGCCAAAGTGTAGAAGTCCTCCTTTTTTATTATCACTAACGGAAAAGGAGAGAATGGGAGTCGCTTAACCTTATATTCCATTCATAATGGCCTTGCGATTGAGGGGACAAGAGTTCTAACAGGTGATGTTATCGGTGAAACACCAGATAATACAGGTTTGAAAGTTTCTTATCAAAAGTATAAGAACAAGAAAGAAAAATTGGTGTATGTCAATCCTCAATTTTATTTCCCAAAAGTCATTCAACTTCAGACTACTATTTTACCAGCAATTAGTCAGTTTGGTGGGGATGAGTTTGAATGAGCAAAACATATTTATGAGTTTTTGAAATCTCAAGGGCCAAGCGGTGGTAGACACCAGAATAAACCGACTGACTAGGTGGCTTACAGGTTCTGTAAGTCGTCTTTTTTACTTTAATAGTAATGTTTTACATTTTAAGGAGAACGCAGTTTTGGCTCGTTCTCTTTTTTTGTTGTGATACTTCTTTCAAGGAATATTTGATAGGATTGGAGTGAAAAAAGATTAACTAGGAAAGAAGGAAGTATATGGAAGCCAT